>JAOZQW010000190.1 GCA_029932015.1 Candidatus Fermentibacteraceae bacterium | reverse complement strand
GCGGATACTGAACAGGCTGTCCAGGGAGGCGTCTTCGGCAAGTGTGGTAGAGGGACCGCGCGAATTCGACGGCAGCGACAGGATGCTCCGGGAGAGTTCCGGTTCGCTGTCGGATGTGACTTACGTCTTTCCTGCATTTGCGACCAGTCTCGTTCTGAGTACCGGTGTCGGGCTGAACAGGGCAGCCCTTATCGAGACCCCCGTTCAGAGTGGCTCCATCCCCCCACTTATCGGAGGTTCGGTGGGCACCGAGGATACTGCTTCTCTTGCCAGAGGAGTTGCTATAGGGATGGAAGTTTCGCAGAGTGATCATCTTGCATCCGTTGACCTGGAACTTACCGTTCGCCGCACATCGATCCTGGCAATAGGTTGTCTTCCAGTGAAGGGCTATCTTGCAATTGCCGAGGGTCCGTCCGCGAAAATACCCTTTGCTGCAATAACCGATTGGGAGAGGATATCCGCCTGGCACGGGATCAAATGAATACCCGGCGGGAAAGGGGCTGTGCAGGGGGCCCTCAACAGTGCCATCTGTCTGCTTGACCAGAGGCGTTTTCGCTCCTAATGTTGGCTGTGCAGAGAATGTTACCGACCAATATCGAACAGGGGAATCATGTCAGGACACAATAAGTGGAGCAGTATCAAGCACAAGAAGGGCAAGGCGGACGCAGCTCGCGGAAGGCTGTTCAGCAGGCTCGTAAAGGAGATAACCGTCGCCGCAAGAGAGGGCGGGGGAAGCCCTGATTCCAATGCCAGGCTTCGTGTAGCTCTGGAGACCGCCAAGTCTCATAACATGCCCTCCGAGAATGTGGAACGGGCGATCAAGCGCGGCACGGGTGAACTTGAAGGGGTCTCGTACGATGAGATAGTCTACGAGGTATACGGCCCCGGGGGAGTCGCTATTCTGATAGAGGTCCTTACCGACAATAAGAACAGGGCAGCGGCCGAAATAAGGCACCTGCTCTCCAAACATGGCGGACATCTCGGTTCCAGAAACAGTGTGGCCTATCTCTTCAATCGTATCGGCCAGATCACGGTTGACGGAAGCAGATTCACGGAGGATCAGGTGCTCGAAGCCGGACTGGAAACTGGCCTTGAGGACGTGCAGACCACGGAGGACATCATAGTTGCGACCACAGGCGCTACCGAAGTATTCGAGGTCAGGGATGCGCTGATCGGGATGAACATCGAAGTCGAGAGTGCCGAAATCACGAAGACACCAGATAACTGGATAGCTCTCTCCCCCAGGGAGTCCGAGAAGACGATGGAGCTCCTCGAGATACTGGAGGAGCATGATGATGTTCAGGCCGTGTATACCAATTTCGAGATGTCGGACGGTTAGTGACCTGCGAATCCGAGGGAATCTACCTGGGTATCGACCCGGGTCTCGGGACCACAGGCTATGGTGTACTGGAGTGCCATTCCGGGAAGATAGAGGTTCTGGATGCGGGTATTATCTGTTCCTCCGTAAAGGATCCCCTTCCCGCAAGGCTGAATGAGCTCTACAGCAGACTATCTGAGGTGATAGCTGAGTTTTCCCCGATCGTGATGGGACTGGAGGAAGTTTTCTCACACTACAGACACCCCGCAACTGCGATCAAGATGGCTCATGCCAGGGGTGTACTGTGCCTTGCCTGTGAAAGGTACGATGTGAAGCTCGTCTCGCTTCCGGCTACAGTCGTGAAGAAACTGATCACAGGCAATGGGCGTGCAGGCAAGGAGCAGGTCAGTGGGATGGTCAGACACCTTCTCGGGATACAGGAGCCAATTTCTCCTGACGATGTAAGCGACGCGCTGGCTATCGCCATCGCGGTATATGAAAGTGAAAGACATGCTGGACAGCATCAGAGGAACCGTAGAAGCAGTCGATGAGAGCACAGTCCTCCTCAGGACCGGCCCCATTGTCCTCAAACTCCTTGCTCCCGGTTATTTCGCTGTGGGTATCTCACCCGGGCAGATCCTCGATATACCCGTCTACCTCCACCTTCAGATGGAGGGGAATCGCATTGTTCCCATAATCGTTGCCTTCCCGGATCGCAGGGACAGGGAGTTCTTCGAGCGGTTCATTTCAGTGTCGGGTGTCGGTGTACGTGCTGCGGTGAAAGCCCTGGCCAGACCTCCAAGCGAGATCGCAGCTGCAATTGCAGGGGAGGATCACGGCTATCTGACAACTCTTCCGGGGATCGGCAATAAGAGAGCCAGGGAGATCGTCGCGAGACTTCAGGATCAGATGGAGAAGACCTACGGTCCAGCTGCTGCCGGACTCGGCGGCCCTTCAGATGAAGCCAGAGCTGTACTCCGGCAGCTGGGTATGACCTCAGGTGAGATTGATGCGCTGCTGAAGGACGCCATGAAGGATCTCGGACCTGCCGCAGAGCCCTCGGAGATCGTTCGGCAGGCAATGAGGATAAGGAGCCGCAGGTGAGCAGGGAATCGGTGGTCTCCAGGGAGTACCAGAACGGCGATGAGACTGTACTTACCTCTCTCAGACCGAAAAATCTGGAGGAGTATGTCGGGCAGGCTAGCGTTGTGCAGAACCTCTCGATCGCCATCAAGGCGGCAATCGGCAGGAATGAGCCGCTAGACCATATACTCTTCCACGGCCCTCCCGGACTGGGAAAGACAACACTGGCGCACGTTGTTGCCAGCGAGATGAGTGCGAACATCGTGTCCACTTCAGGACCTGCGCTCGAGAGAGCCGCCGACCTCATTGGCATCCTCACCAATCTCAAGCGGGGGGATATTCTCTTCATCGATGAAATGCACCGGCTCCCGAGGGTGGTAGAGGAGTACCTCTATCCGGCGATGGAAGATTATTACATTGATTTTGTACTTGACCCCGGCCCTCACGCCAGAACAGTGAAGCTCGACCTGGCTGAGTTCACTCTCATTGGCGCTACTACAAGGGCCGGTCTGATCACGGGACCACTCCGGGACAGATTTGGCCTTTCCCTTCACCTGCAGTTCTACGATCCCGCGGAACTCTCCACCATTATCAGACGCTCCGCCGGGATACTGACCATCGATATCACATCTGGCGGGGCGGAGACCATCGCCCTCAGATCCCGCGGTACACCCAGGATATCGAACAGGCTTCTGAAGAGAGTGCGTGATTTCGCCCAGGTAGAGGAGAGAACAGTCATCGATGAGGACACTGCGGTGGAGGCCATGGACATTCACGGGGTGGACGAGCTTGGTCTCGACGCTCTGGACCGTCGATATCTAATGGTCATCATCAGTCAGTATGCCGGAGGACCTGTCGGCGTTGCCGCACTCGCCGCGACCCTCAATGAGGAGCAGGATACACTTATCGATGTTGTGGAGCCCTTCCTCCTCTCGGCGGGATTCCTCAACAGGACCAGCAGGGGGAGAGAGGCCACAATGATGGCCTGCAGACATCTCGGACTTGCCGGGTCAGCCCAGACGGAGCTTCCGCTCTGAGCGGGGAACGACTCCTGCTGCATGTTTGCTGCGCTCCCTGCATGACCGTTGTTCAGCAGGGGTTCCGGAATGACGGGTTCGAGGTCACTGCTTTCTTTCGAAATCCGAATATCCATCCATGGAAAGAATTGTGCAGGAGACTGGAGGCTGTCGAGGAGTATTCAACGGAACTCGGCCTACCTCTCGAAGTTGATCCCAGTTACCCCATCGAGGATTATCTTACCATGCTGCTTTCCGCCGAGGACAGATGCAGAGCGTGTTTCGATGAGAGACTCTCCGCCACTGCCGGGAAAGCAGCGGAGATGGGCATTGGTCTGTTCAGCACTACACTGTCAGTCAGCCCGTATCAGGATCAGGAAGCGATCATCAAGGCTGGAGAGACCGCAGGGACTGAGTATGGTGTGAAATTTGTCTACAGAGACTTCAGATCCCTCTACCGTGAGTCGATACGGATATCCAGAGAAGCAGGGATGTATCGTCAGCCTTACTGCGGTTGCATCTTCAGCGAACGCGACAGGTACCTCAAGGGGACATGCACCTAATTACACGTAATTAGGCTGCGTATCCCCGTTGTCCCCCTGCGGCTATGGTGCCGTCAGATTATCCGGATTCACTGTCGTCGCGCGTTCGCAGTACCTGCATCTGTAGGTGACCGTATCCGCATCATCCAGGTTAAAGTGTCTCCTTGCCCCGAGCTTGTTCGTGGCGCAGTTCGGGTTGGGGCAGGAGAGAACATCGAGGACCTCGTTCGGTAGTGAATTCTTCCTCTTCTCGAAGACGGTCCCATCCTTGATGATGTTTATGGTGGCCTCGGGTGCGATCAGGGCTATCATGTCGGTCTCGTAGGGAGAGAGCTCCCTGTTCTCAACCTTGACCACATCCTTGCCGCCGGGATGTCTGAGGGAGCGGAATCCGATGCCGATTGTCATTATCCCGTCACCACCCAGTCCGAGTATCCTGACGACCTTAAGGGCAAGCGGTGTGGGAATATGGTCGATCACGGTGCCGTTCTCTATGGCATAGACCTTGTATGCTCTATCCATTATTCCAGACCTCCAGTAACCAGGCCGAGAAGCGCTCTTCGCGTTGGTATCCCGTTGTGTGCCTGCACGAAATAGAGTGCATTGGGAAGTGGATCGACTTCCACACTGATCTCATCCACCCTCGGGAGGGGATGCATTATCCGAACATCTGCTCCGAGAGTTTCGATGGTGCCTTTATCGACCATGTAGCTGTGAGCCACACTTTCGTATTCCTGCGGATCTCCAAAACGCTCCTTCTGTATTCTCGTGACATAGAGGAAATCCAGATCCAGATCTGCAGCGTCCTCGGGTTCAGCCAGTTTACGGAAGCTGATTTTCTCATCCTTGAGCTCTTTCAGGATGTGCGGGGGCATCTCGAGGGAGGGAGGGGAGATGAAGGTCAGATCCGTACCGAACATCGCCAGTGCATGTGTCAGTGAATGCACTGTTCTACCGTACTTGAGGTCACCCATCATGCCGACCTTCAGGTT
>JAOZQW010000498.1 GCA_029932015.1 Candidatus Fermentibacteraceae bacterium | reverse complement strand
ACTGGCGCTGGCGCTGGCCAGATTTGTGGCTGGGCTCTACCCCGGCGCAAGGGCCTGGCTCAACAGCAAGATAGGTCTCGGGATCAGAGACAAGGTATTCGGGAGCATACTGAAAAAGGACTACAGTTTCTGGAACCAGTTCAGACCCGGGGATCTGACGACAAGGCTGACAGATGACATCGTAGACTACCCGCGAATAGCGTGGTTCAGCTGCTCTGCCGTATTCAGGGCGCTGGAGTCCTCTTCGAGGCTCCTCTTCTGCCTTGGTGTCATGCTGTTCATGAGCTGGGAGCTTACGCTCATTGCCCTGGTGCCTCTGCCAATAATGATCTTCCTGTTCATCAAGGTGGAGAAGAGCCTGGGGAGCAAGGTGGAAGAGAGCAGGAAGGCTACCAGCCATACGAGTAATCTGCTTGACAGCACTTTCGCGGGGATACCCATTGTAAAGGCCTATCGCGCCGAGGAGGGGCAGGCCGGAAGACTCCGCGATCTGCTCGACCGCAGGCTCGAAATAGATTACTCCATTACAAGGCTCATCATGATCCTGCACGGGGTTTACAGCATCATAGGGCAGGTCGGCAAGGTCACGGTCATGCTTGTCGGTGGTCTATTCGTCATATGGGAGAGAATCGGCATTGGTGAATTTTACGCGTTCTATGTCTATCTGGACATGCTTCTTGCTCCGATGATGGATATTCCCAATCTCTTCGTTACATCAAGGCAGGCGTTCACCTCCATCGACAGGGAGCGGGAGATACTGGAGTACCCGCCTGCGCCCGAGTGGACCGGTTCAGCAGGGGATGGTTCTCTTACACACCTTGAATTCCGCTCTGCCGGATTCCGGTACCCCGATTCGGGAGCGGGAGTGAGCGGCCTGGATTTCCATCTGGAAGGCCCGGGCATGATCGCTCTGGTGGGAGAGGTGGGAAGCGGCAAGTCCACCGTCCTCAAACTGCTTTCCGGTCTGCTTCCGTGCCAGGAGGGGGAGATACTGCTCAACGGACGCCCCCTGCAGGATCTATCGAGGGATTATCTCTCTTCACAGACGGGATACGTTCCGCAGGAGTCTGTACTCTTCAGCGAGTCCGTGAGAGAAAATGTTAGGCTGGGCAGGGATATCAATGATGAGCAGATCGCCAGTGCTTTGGATATGGCGGGACTCGACGGCACCGAACTCGATTCGGGAGCAGAGACCGAACTCGGACAGGGCGGCTCCGGAGTCAGCGGAGGACAGAGACAGAGGATAGCCATAGCGAGGGCGCTCGCAGGCAAACCCTCTCTTTTCCTGTTCGACGACTGCACGGCTGCCCTTGATGCTGAGAAGGAAGAGGCTCTATGGAAGAACCTCAGTTCGGCCCGGATGGATGCGCTTGTTCTCGTGGTAAC
>JAOZQW010000189.1 GCA_029932015.1 Candidatus Fermentibacteraceae bacterium | reverse complement strand
TCTTGTCGATGCTGTCATCTATTTCGAAGGCGGCGGAGACAGATCATATCGGCTTCTCAGGGCTGCCAAGAACAGGTTCGGCTCCACCAATGAACTCGGTGTTTTCGAAATGACATCTGAAGGTCTTACAGGTGTCAGGGATGCTTCCTCATATTTCCTCAACAGGGAGAATGCAGGGAGTCCGGGAACTGTAGTGACAGCGGTGGTGGAGGGGACAAGACCATTCCTTGTCGAAGTTCAGGCATTAACGAGTCCGACGAGGTACGGTTATCCCCAGAGAAGCGTGAACGGAATGGATTCCAGACGGCTGCCGATGCTCCTCGCCGTCCTCGAGAAGAGGTGCGGAATGGACCTCGGCAGTCAGGATGTCTATGTGAATGTTGCCGGCGGTGCCAGTCTGGTTGACCCGGGAGCTGATCTCGGTGTATGTCTGGCGGTTGCTTCGAGCAGATTGAACCGGCCTGTAAGGAAGGGAGTGGCTGTTAGCGGTGAGGTCGGTCTGGGAGGAGAATTAAGACCTGTTTCTCATTTTGACCTGAGACTGAGGGAAGCTCTCAGTCTCGGATTCAGCACATTGGCCGGCGCGGCGGAGGACGCTGCTCCGGGATTGGATGGAGCTGAGGGAAGCTCGAATCTGTGCGATTCGATCGAGCGACTCCTCTCCGGCGGTATTGGCAAGGATAAAGAAGGAGGAGATTGGTTATGAAGATCTCGAGCTGGGAAGTAAGAATACTTTTCATTATCGCATTGGGCCTGCTCGGGACGTTCGCGTTCGACGGATTCTCACCCATGTTCGGTCTTGTTGGGCTGGGTATCGGTATTCTGGCTGCCGTTGTGCAGATGCTGTTCGTGAAGCTGCCTGCAGGTGAGATAATATATGCCTCGGTCGGGCTCCTGCTCGGACTGATATCGGGCATTCTCATCATGCTCATTCTCAGGCTCGTGCACCTGGACCTCGCAACCGAGAACGGGGTCGACCCGCTGGTCATGATCCCCTTCTCTACTGCCTATGTATTCTGTCACGTATTTCTGCTCAAGGGCAGGAAACTGGGGCTTCTCGCCGGGAAAGAGGAGAAGCAGCAGGACCTGGCGAGGCCGCTTCTGGCAGACCTATCCGCTATCCTCGACGGCAGGATCGCCGACCTGACGATAGCAGGTCTGGTCAGAGGTCCGTTCATACTCCCGACCTCGATCAAGGACAGGCTCGAGGAGATGTCGTCATCACCTGACATCATCGAGCGCGGCAGAGGCCGGAGGGGAATAGAGACACTGGAGCGCCTTGAGGAGGCGGTCGGCAAGTCCGGAGAGACCGCGATCGAGTTCAAGGACTTCGGCAAGCCCGAGCGGGAGCGCTTCAGGATGCTTGAGTATATGAGGAAAGAGGACATCTCCCTCATCAGCGGTGATGCTGATATCGTGGATATTGCCCAGAAGGAGGGCAACCATGTCATTTCCCTCGATGAGGTCGGTCCTGCTGCGAGGCCGGTGACCATCCCCGGTGAGATACTCAGCATCAAGCTCGTGAGAAAAGGCCGGAATGTCAGACAGGCTGTTGGTTTCCTGGACGACGGCACAATGGTCGTGGTCGAGGATGCGGACAGCAGTATTGGTCAGATCATCGAGGTTCAGGCTCACACCACTTTCCGCTCTTCCGGCGGGACGATGGTATTCGCCAGACTCATCGAGGGTGAAGAGATGAACGGCACCAGATGACCGCCGGGAGAAGACGGAGCTGAGCGATGCCCCGCTGGGGAGCAGTTGTCGTTGCCGCAGGGAGCGGCACGCGCTTCGGATCAGATGTTCCAAAACAGTTCCTTCCCCTGGCCGGTGTGCCTCTGATCGAGTGGTCCCTGTCCATGCTCTCCACTATAGAGGGCATTGAAGAACTGGTCGCTGTCCTGCCCGCCGGATACGGGAAGGGCGAGAATGACTGGAAACCTCCTCCCGGTGTCAGGGTCGTTCAGGGAGGTGCTCGGAGGCAGGATTCGGTACTGGCGGGTCTGCAGGCGCTCGAAGGGGCCGACATGGTTCTCATTCATGACGGAGCCCGTCCCTTTCCATCCCGGGAATGCGTGCTCAGTGTCATGGCTATGGCTTCCAGGACAGGCGCCGCTATACCTGTTCTTCCCATCAGGAGCACGGTCAAGAGGACCGGTCCCCGGGATACCGTTTCTGAGACCGTTCCAAGGGATGATCTGAGGTTGAGCCAGACACCGCAGGGATTCAGGCTGACTGCACTGCTCGATGCGCTCGAGAAGGCCGGTGAAGTGACCGATGAATGCTCTGCCATGGAGGAAGCCGGGCACACTGTACACATGGTCCCTGGAGAGAGTCTGAACATGAAGATCACAGATCCGGGAGACTGGGCTATTGCCAGTCTCATCGCCGATGCCGGTGAGGAACGGAGAACGGGGACCGGACTTGATTTCCACCCGTTCAGCCTTGAGAGACCTCTTGTCTTCGGCGGCATCCGTCTTGAAGAATCAGGTGGACTTGCGGGACATTCCGATGGCGATGCCCTGCTGCATGCCGTTGCTGACGCACTCCTTGCTGCTGCCAGACTGGGAGACATTGGAGAGCATTTCCCGCCTACTGATGATCACTGGAAGGATGCCGACAGCGCGATGCTTCTGAGGCAGGTATCGGAGATGGTCCGCTCCCGCAGATGGGAGATCATCCAGGTCGATGCGACGGTGATCGGAGAGCGCCCCAAAGTGCTTCCCATTCGCGAAAGGCTCATTGAGAGGATCGCCGGGATACTCGATGTCGACCAGAAGAGGGTATGGGTGAAGGGCACTACGACAAACACACTTGGTGATATCGGAGCTGGAAAGGGTCTCGGCTGTCTTGTGCAGGCCGTTCTGAGCAGAGATGTGCGAATCTGCTCCGGGAGCGGTCCGCAGTCGTGATCGAGCATGTGCTCCAGTTCCTGATAGACAATCCCCCCGGACCATGGATAGGTCCTCTGCTCGGTGCAGTGGCCTTCGTTGAGACGCTCTTTCCGCCCTTTCCCGGGGATGTCCTCTTCGTCGTGCTTTCGGGCTGGGCCATGGCAGGCGGGACTTCACTTCCAGTCGCTGCCCTTTCCGGTCTGCTCGGCTGCTTCGCGGCAAGCTGCATTCTCTTCTATCTGGGAAGATCGCCCGGCAGACGATTCGTGGATGGATGGCTGTCAAGGCACATCGATCCCGAGAGGATCGGGAAAGCAAAGGAACTCATCGCATCACGGGGTCCCGTCATACTTGCCGGGAGCAGGTTCATTCCCGGCGTAAGATCACTCCTGGTTCTGATGGCAGGGACATCCGGCATGCATTTCTCCACTGCGGTACTGCCCATTGCCGCCAGCGCTACAGCCTGGTACGCCATCCTCTCCGTCGGCGGGAGAATAGTCGGAAACAATCTTGCCGGGGCAGAGGGGTTCATGCGGCACTTCGAGATATGGATATGGGTTTTGCTCGCGGTCGTTCTGGTAGTATTACTTCTATTCAGGAGGGGACGAAAGGGAGGCAGTTCTTCATGAAGATCCTTCTCGCCGCGCCTGAAGTCTACCCCTTCATCAGCACTGGCGGCCTGTCCGGGGTCACCGGATCACTGCCTGCAGCTCTCGAGAACACCGGTCTCGATATCTCGGTCATCATGCCCTTCTACAGGGATTGCAGGAACCTCGGTGATTACGAGTGGGTCGGAGGGCATTTCCTCACATCAGCCGGTGAGGAATTCGGGCTTGCTTCGACCCTCCTTCCGGGAAGCTCTGTCGAAGTGCTCCTTGTCAGCAGGAACAGCTATTTCAACAGACCGGGCATCTACGGACCTGACAGCGGCAGTGCCTTCCCCGACAACTCCGCCCGATTCGCCTTCTTCTGCAGGGCTGTATCCGCCGTTTGCGATTCCCTGGACAAACCTGTAGACGTTCTTCACTGCCATGACTGGCAGACAGGACTGGTTCCGGCCTATATGCGCAATTACAGGAGACCCGCCACCGTCTTTACAATTCACAATGCACAGTATCAGGGCAACTTTCCACCAGAGGAGTATCCAACCGCCATGCTTCCGTGGCCACTCTTCTCTCCGGAGGGCATGGAGTTCTACGGCACCTTCAGTTTCCTCAAGTCCGGGATCGTCTTCTCCGATGAGGTCACAACCGTCAGCCGCACATATGCCGAGGAACTGGGGACCCCGAAGTATGGCGAGGGCATGGACGGCATTATCCGCACCCGCTCCAATCCCATTACCGGTATCCTGAACGGCATTGACTACGGCGTCTGGAATCCATCAGATGATCCACACATCGCCTGCTCCTACACGGCATCCTCGACGACTCCGAGAAAGGCTTGCAGGAACGATCTGTGCAACTGCTTCGGGCTCGATCCGGAAAGCGACAGGATGATAATCGGGATGGTGACAAGGCTTTCCTCCCAGAAGGGTCTCGAACTTCTCTTCCCTGTCATCGACAGCATAGTCAGAGATGGCATTTCTCTCGTTGTACTCGGCACTGGTGAGAGCAAATACGAGTCAAGGCTTCTGGAGCTGGCTGAAGTCTATCCCGGAAGAGTAGCTCCGATGTTCAGATACGACGAGGCTATTGCGAGAAAGATATTCGCTGGCTGCGATCTCTTCCTGATGCCGAGCCTTTTCGAACCCTGCGGACTGGCCCAGATGATGGCGATGAGATATGGAGCTGTCCCTCTTGTGAGGGCTACAGGCGGCCTTGCTGATACGGTGACCGATATCGAGGATGACGGGTGCGGTTTCGTGTTCGAGAATGCGGATTCTGAGGAATTGCTGGAGACGATAGTACGGGCAAGGAGATTATTCACTGACAGACGCAGATGGTCCTGGCTTGTCAGAAAATGCATGTCGATTGACAATTCATGGGGGAGCAGGGCAGAGCCCTATCTGGAAGTATTCAGGAAAGCCATCCTGCATAGGGGCGAGTTGTAAACGGTGATCCCGGAGGGGGAGACTAG
>JAOZQW010000497.1 GCA_029932015.1 Candidatus Fermentibacteraceae bacterium | reverse complement strand
TCGACGAGGAGAGGAACCTGCTCGTGGTTAAGGGCGCGGTTCCCGGCTCCAAGACCGGATACCTCCTTATCCGCAAGAGGATTAGAGGGGGCAACTAAAATGGCAGAAGCAAGGATCTACACAATGACCGGGGAAGAGGTCGGGAAAGCCGAGCTTCCGGAGGAGATGTTCGGCACGAATGTGTCATCGCATATCCTCTGGGAAGTGGTCAGGGCCGAGTCCCTGAACGCCAGGCACGGAACCGTATCGACACTCGGCAGGAGTGATGTCAAAGTCTCAGGCAAGAAGCCATGGAGACAGAAAGGGACTGGTAATGCCAGGTCCGGCTCCAAGGCATCTCCCATCTGGCGCGGAGGCGGAGTGGCTTTCGGACCATCTCCCAAGAAATGGCATGTCAAGGTGAATCGCAAGGTTCGGAGGAAGGCTCTTGCCGGGATCCTCAGTGAGAGGCTCGCGGAGGGCAACCTCAGGATCATAAGAGATCTGGAGAGCACCGGACGAACCCGTGAAATGCATGAGATGCTTAATGAACATGACTGCACGGGCAGACGGACGATGATCCTCATCGGAAAGGCTGACGGCATGATCGTCAGGGCCTCCAGAAACATACCGAAGGTCAGCACCGGTCTGGCCGACAGCGTATCCGTGAGGGATCTCGTCAATTCAGAGGTAGTCCTCCTCTCTGAGAACGCTGTAGACGAGCTGAAGAGGAGGCTGATATGATGGACGCAAGGAGTGTCATCATCAGGCCTATCGTGACTGAAAAGACCACGGCCGCAAGAGAGCTCGCGAATCAGTACGTCTTCCGCGTGCAGGCTGCTGCGACAAAACATCAGATCACTGCGGCGATCGAAGAGATCTTCGATGTCAGCGTTATCAAGGTCCGCACGATAAAAATGGATGGCAAGCGCAAGCGTCTTGGCCGAAACATCGGTCGCAGGTCCTCATGGAAGAAGGCGATGGTCACCCTTGCCGAGGGACAGACAATCGACTTCTTCGAGGGGGTGTGATCATGGGTATGAAGCGATGGAAGCCGACTACTCCCGGAACACGTTTCAAGGTCACTCAGACCTGTGATGAATTGACAAGGGACCATGGAGAGAAATCTCTGATGGAGCCCATGAAAAGCACAGCTGGAAGAAACAGCAGCGGTCGTGTCACTTCGAGACACAGGGGTGGCGGCCACAAGAGGCAGTACCGCAGGATCGACTTCAAGCGGAATAAACTCGGCGTGTCTGGCAGGGTCAGCACTATTGAGTACGATCCCAACCGCTCCGCCAGGATAGCTCTTGTCGTGTATGCGGATGGGGACAAGAGGTACATCCTCGCCCCGGAAGGGCTACAGGTTGGACAGACCGTCCTCTCCGGTCCTGATGCTCCTCCCGAGACTGGGAAC
>JAOZQW010000188.1 GCA_029932015.1 Candidatus Fermentibacteraceae bacterium | reverse complement strand
AGGGCTGGTTCCTCAGACTGGACTCAGATGGAGTCGTCATCTCAGAGAGTACCTTTGGCACAGGAGGTATGACGGAAATGACCGGGATCATTGCAACATCAGACGGATGCGCTATAGCGGGATCGGGTGAAGGTTCGGAGACCGGTATCGCCGATATGTGCTTGGTCATGACTGACAGCTCTGGATCACTGTTATCGGAGACCACTCTCGGTGGAGACGGCTGGGACAGATCACTGGGGCTCTGTCAGGCCGGGGACGGATATCTGATCTACGGCTATTCCAGATCATTCACTTCAGGCGAGATGAACCGCTCCGATCTCTATATTGTCCGAACGGACCCACAGGGAATTCAGTTATGGGAAGAGACGCATGGCACCGGCAGGCCGGACTACGGCTGGTCAGCCACACAATGCTCTGATGGAGGGTTCGTCCTGGCAGGTTGCGTCACTAACTTTGAGGGATCCACATTCTACGATGCATGGGTACTCAGGGTGGATTCACTCGGACAGCTTTCCCAGCAGGGATTTGAGCCACACCAGGAGGGCTCAGCCATTATATCGGGGCATATAGAGAATCCATGCTCAGCCGCTGCTTCATTGAGACTTTCACTTGAGTCTGAGTCCGAAGTAGAGGTGCTCCTCTTCGATATCTTAGGCAGATTGATGGCGACACCAGTAACGGATCTCATCCTGCCCGTCGGAGAGCACTTAATCTCAATTCCAGCCGTGAATTCAAACGGAGCTCCACTGCCTTCAGGTGTCTATGCTCTGCAGGTGAGAGCCGGCGAAAGCAGGATATCCTTCTGTCTCACCATAATCGGAAAGTAGAAGCAATGATCAGAACTCTTCCCCTTCTGGTGGTACTGCTTGCAGCAATGACATTGGCCTCTCCCGCAGAAAGCATCCTTTTCATCGGAAACAGCTATACAGCCGCGAATGGAGGATTGGGATCCCATCTGGCGGCGTTCTACTCATCCGCAGTCCCAGGTGACAGTATTGCTGTGCTTGAACTCACGGCAGGTGGAGCAACTCTCCAGAATCACTGGAACAACCCGACCGTCATTACCGCCATATCGAGCGGGGACTGGGATATGGCTGTAATGCAGGAGCAGAGCACCCGCCCTGTGAGGGATCCTCTGCTGATGTACGAATTCGCGGACAGCCTCGGGAACCTGGCTCGTGCAAGCGGCTCCACACCGGCATTCTTCATGACATGGGCGAGAATGAACGATCCGGAGATGATCACGGACCTCGATGCCGCTTACAGCTATGCAGCCTCCCTATCGGATGCGCTGATGATTCCTTCAGGGAGAGCTTTCCAGCTCAGCTCGCTCTATTCACCTGAGATACTCCTCTACGAGCCTGACGGCAGTCATCCGAACGCACATGGCACTTACCTCGCGGTCTGCGTACTCTATGCCTTCATATGGGAGGACTCTCCAGTAGGAGTGGAGTATCTGAGTGACCCCTCGATCACCGAGTCTGAGAAGCTGGCTCTCCAGAACACCGCATGGAACACATTTCTGGAGTTCGGCGCAGAGCGGTGATGAATCTGCGTACAGAAAGAGGGGGCGGGAAGAACCCGCCCCCTATCTCTCTTCAGCACAGTCGGCTCAGGCTGTCTCTTTCCTTCTAGTACGCCGAGAACTTGCCTGTCCGCTCGTTCCATTTGACCCAGACATACCAGAGGAGTATGAGCAGTACGAACACGCCCACTGCAGCTCCGTAGCCGATCTTCGCCGGCAGGAAAAACTGCTGCTTCAGGCTTGCAGGCAGTGCATCGAAGAACGGAGTCTTGATGTACTTCGCCGTAAAGGGCATCGCAACCATCATGCCGAAAACGGAAGCCCAGAGTTTGATATGTCCTTCTCCGGCGCGCCAGAGAGAACCAACAGTGCATCCTCCGGCAATTGTCATTCCAAACCCAAAGATCGTTCCACCGACGATGGCGGGCACCCAGAAGTGCGGCCATACCCAGATCATATCGCCCCTGACACCCATGAACTTGATGACGACGAAGCCAAACATCGAGACAAGGATACCTGCCATGACCGCCACTGCGGGTTTGGAGCTGCCGGACATGAACGGCTCACGCAGCGCTCTGACGACGCAGAAACGTGACCGCTGGCAGACCAGACCGAAGTAGAGACCAATGGATGCATACCATGCAAGCACGCTGCTGGTGCCGGTGTACCTGAAGGCTACTATCAGACCTATCAATACAACAGCTGCCCCTGCAAACGGCTGCCAGGATCCCCTGCCTTTGCCTGCATCGAGGATGGAGGATGTTTTCCCGCTGCTCAGCTTCGGAAATTTCTGTACTTCGAAAAGCAGGTATTTAACAGCGAGCCATGTACCCACTACAAGCCCTGCTGTGAAAACGACCGCGCCCAGCGAAAGTGCAGGCCAGCCGCTGAAGAACCCGCCGATAGTACAGGAGACGCCGACTACGGCTCCGAGCCCCATCAGCAGACCTCCGATAAGCCCCTTGAAGAGCTCACCTAATGGAGGAAACCTGAGTGCGAACTGCTTGGAGAAGAGGGCTCCTGCAAGTGCACCAAGTACCAGCATGATGCACAGAACGGAGTATGGGAACTGACCGACCGCCCCCATGTTGGCGAAATCCCCGCCCATCAGGTTGAATAGATTGTCTCCCCAGTTCTTGACTCCCCCTGAAGCACCCCAGGGCTTCAGAACAATGAAGAGAACGATGTTGCCAACACCGAGCAGGATACCTCCCACCCACATGGGCCACGACTTAGAGAAGAAGGTGTCGTACAGCTCACCGAGAATCCCTTTTCTTTTCGAACTGGATTCACCCATGGCTCTCTCCTTTGCAGTGGAAACGGTTATCGCAGTAAGTCAATTTCACTTCAGCAGAGTGGCAAGTCGAACCGTGAACCTATTTCTCGCATCTTATGAAGAATGTGAATCCGTCCTCGACCTCAAGCATCTCTACAAGAGTATGTCCTGTTCGCTCGCACCAGGCCGGCACATCATCCCTGGAACCTGGGTCAGTACCGTACATCTCAATGACCTTGCCGTTCTCAAGCTTCTTCATAGCCATCGCCAGCTTCAGAATCGGCATGGGGCAAGACAACCCTTTGCAATCCAGAACCAAATCCCCCTGCATAACACACCCTTTCCGGTAGAAATACAGACCCGTTACCTGACAAGTGCAAATGGAATTAAGCACAATCAACTTCACTGACCTTAATACAGTGTAAACCAGTGTCAAGTCCTGAACAGATAATAACTTAGCATATTAATAGGAAATAGATATATCTCCGCTTTCAGGTGACCGGCTCTGAGTCTCTGTTTTGAACATGCCATGATTTTCAGGAGATCCGGGAGTAGCCTCAGAAATCAACTACCTCACCTGTGCAGTGGTAGATGATCCGCTCGCAGATGTTCACTACTCTGTCCCCTACTCGCTCAAGGTTGTGCGCGCTAAAAGCCAGCTTCATCGCATCGTCGATCTTGGAAGGATTCTGCATTACGTGCGTTAGAAGCTCCCTGTAGACCTGTGAGTAAAGCAGGTCGAGTTCCACATCTCTCGCGGGTATCCTCGCTGCTTCATCGGGATCAACTTTAAGAAATGCCTCGATCGCGCTCCTGAGCATCGATGTAGCGACCACGGCCATCCTCGGGATATCGATGAGGGGTTTTATGTGCGGTCCAGGAGCGATTGTAGCGTTGATCCTGGCTATGCCCTTGGCATAGTCGGCTATCCGCTCAAGCTCCATTGCTATCAGCATTGTCGAGAAAAGGAACCTGAGATCCCCGGCCACCGGCTGCTGCGTTGCGGTGAGATTGATACAAATCTCCTCTATCGCATGACATCTTGCATTAATTACCTCGTCATTCTCTATCAGCGCAGAACCTTCATCCATCAGCCTCTCTTTAAGTATCCTGACGGATTCGCTGACTGCCCTCTCGGTCATTGCGGCCACTTCGAGAAGCTCCGCTCTAACCGCCTGAAGATCTGACTCGTAACTCGCTCTGGGCATGATCCTCCCCTATCCGGTTATCCCTGACGCTCGATTTGTATATCTATCCGAACCTGCCGGATATATAATCTTCAGTCCTCTTGTCTCCTGGTGTGGTGAAAATATCCCTGGTCGGTCCGAATTCAATCAGATTTCCGGCTCTGTTTTCATCGGTCAGCATGAAGGCGGTCAGATCAGATACCCTGGCCGCCTGCTGCATGTTGTGGGTCACGATGACAATGGTGTAATCCTTCTTGAGCTGTTCCATCAGCTCCTCGATCTTCAGCGTAGCTACCGGATCAAGCGCAGAGGCCGGTTCATCCATAAGAATGACTTCGGGCTCGACGGCCAGGGCTCGTGCGATGCACAGCCTCTGCTGCTGTCCTCCCGAAAGCGCCAGCCCGGATTTCCCGAGGTTGTCCCTAACCTCTCCCCAGAGAGCGGCAGCCTTCAGACTGGACTCCACAATTGCAGCGAGCCTGGTCCTCTCTCTGATCCCATGGATCCTGGGTCCATAAGCTACGTTATCAAATATGGATTTCGGGAATGGATTCGGTCTCTGGAAAACCATGCCGACCTTCTTCCTCAGTTCCACGACATCCTTCTCGAAAATATCCTCTCCATCAAGCATCACGCTTCCCTCGGTGCTGACACACGGAATGAGCTCGTTCATCCGGTTGAAGCTCCTGAGGAAAGTACTCTTGCCGCATCCGGAAGGCCCAATGATGGCGGTTATCCTGTTCGTCGGAATATCGATCGTTATGCTGTTCAGGGCCTTGAAATCTCCATAGGACAGGCTGTACTCCGATGTACACATCCTTGTTTCACTCATCGCTCATCGTCTCCCGGTTCCAGCTGAGAGGCGCCTGGATATCAGGTTGATCACCAGGTTGATCAATATCATTAGTACTACAAGTACAGCTCCTGTGGCCAGAGCCTTGTCGAAGGCTCTTGTCTCCATTGCCAGGTAATAGACATGCAGAGCCATCGTGCGGCCGCTGGACATAATGGAAGTCGGCATA
>JAOZQW010000496.1 GCA_029932015.1 Candidatus Fermentibacteraceae bacterium | reverse complement strand
TGAATTGGATCGGTCAACGGACCGAAGCTCATATTCAATCTGCTGGCGATCGCAGGTATGGCATCTGTTATTGCTCTATGCCTCAGGAGACCTGACAGAGATACAATTCTCTGGATAATAGTAGGTGGCGCGTTCCTTCTTGGTCTATACGGTGTAGTACAGGGGCTGGGTTACAGGATATTCGACTGGGACCCGACTCTTATCTCCGAAGGACGAAGCTCGGGGTCAATGGGTAATCCGAACCTCCTCGGGAGTTTCGCCGCCGCAATGATCCCTGTGGGAGTGATCTTCCTTGCATCCAGGAGACGTCTTCGAGTCCTCCGGTGGGTACTCGCGGCCCTCTTCGCGCTTGTCTGCACAGGTGCGGTGATCGCCAGCAAGACAAGAGGCAGCCTCATTGGCCTCTTCGTGGTGATGCTGGCAGCCCCCTTCATCCCTGCTGTCAGGAAGAAAGGTCTTGTCCGGTCTCTGGCAGTGCTTCTTGTAGTTGTTGTTCTCATTGCAGGAGCACTTTTCTTCATGATGGACAGGATGAGGGAACTCACTGATTCAGAGTCCCGCGAGGGTGGAACTTTCATGGTCAGAAAACTGATCTGGTCAGGCTCTCTCTCTTTGATCGTAGACAGTCCTATTATCGGTTGGGGTCCTGGTTCATTTCAGATTAAATTTCCCGAATACAGGGACCCCGGCTACCATGTACTCGGCGTCAGTCACAATACACTACATGCACACTGTGAATACCTCGAGATAGTAGTCGATATCGGTCTTGTCGGATTACTGTTATGGGGCTCGCTTCTCATTTTCACAACAATGAGGGTTCGCAGGGGGCTTTCCGGGGCAGATGATGCGGACGACAGTGATCTGAACGAGGGGGAGGCAGTTTCAGAGTTAGACGAAGCATCTTTCGACTGGGTCCCGGCAGGACTGGTACTGGGAATAGCATCCCTGCTGACGGAAGCATCCGTTTCAGTAGCTCTGCGATGGCCGCCTTCCGGCCTTTTGCTCGGTATACTGAGCGGACTGCTGCTGGCCTCACTGCCGAAGGGGAAGATTCCTGGAGCCAGAAGCTCCCGTAGGTTCATTCCTGCAATTATCCTTGCTGCGACGGCGATATTTCTTGTGGTCAGCGGTATCCCTGAATATTCCAGATCAATGCGTGCCGGTAAGGAGCTGTTCATGTCCAAGACCGTCTACCTGAGAGAGGTGGAGGGACAGCTTATGGCGGCTATTCAATCAGCTGAGAACTGGGCGCAGACCTCAGATCCTCAGCAGCGAAGCCAGGCTATCGAATATCTGACCAATGCAAGGTTAATCGCTGACAGCTCTGTAGTCTGGGCTCAACGGTGTACCGTGACGAATCCGAATGAACTCGGTGCCTGGTACGCACTTGGTTCCGCTT
>JAOZQW010000187.1 GCA_029932015.1 Candidatus Fermentibacteraceae bacterium | reverse complement strand
TCGCTCCTGGGGTTGGGCAGGCTTTGCAGTGGTTTATACTACAGGCTTCGCAGCCATAGTCGCCACCGCCGTCTACCAGTTAGGCTCCCTCCTATAAGGTGACATGATACTTAATTGCCTTTAAGGGGACACCATCATGGTTTTCTACCTGGTTTTCTCTTCCTCAATGTCCGTCCACTGATATTCTCAGCACGCTCAATGAACTCCTTATCACCACAGGGTCTTCCCGTCCTTGTGCAGAGCCGTAGATCCTTAATCTCCCGCGGATCATCAGAAAGGTATTCATCCCAATGACCTATCCAGTCAAGGAGATCATTGGATTTCACCAGTGCATCCTCTGCAATGGAACCTGAATTGTACAGAGCACTGGACCACAAGTAGGCGATAGGATTCACAACAAGTCCTGCTCTTACAGGATTTCGAAGAACATACCTTACCGCAGCATAGAAGTGAGTCTGATCCATCGGTGTTGAGTAGAAGCGTCCCTGGAAAAGGAAACCCTTAGTATCATGCCGCTTATTGAAGGTTACAGAGTAGGCTCTGTGAGCGTTCCCCATGGCAGCAGAGAGGCTATTCGATGATTCTGGGATAGCAATAAGGTGAACATGGTTCGACATCAGGCACCAGGTGACGATTTTCAAACCGTACTTATCGGTATGTTTCCGAAGTATCTTCAGATAGAAGTACCTATCCTGATCATTCTCAAAGATCCGCATAGCCCTTACACCACGCTGCACTATATGGTGCGGCACTCCTGGGAGAACGACTCTAGCCAATCTTGCCATATAATCAGTTTACGCTAAAAGATCTCTGAATACAACCCCCTTCAGGCAAATGCAGAGATCAGTAGAATGACAGTAATTAATAGAGAATAAATAGCTGTATGTATTCCTGTAAGTGGGATATCTCCGTTTGATGGTGTCCCCTTAAAGGCAATTAAGTATCATGTCACCTTAATTGGAGAGCGCCACCTCCGGATGGAGGCGGCGCTCTCTCAAACGCAAGTTGTCTAAAGCGCTATCTAGAACTCGTAGATACAGGCTATGTTGCTGAGGAAGCCGTTGGCCTGGCCACCGACGAGGTAAGGTCCGCTGTGAAGGAAGTTCTGGCTGATGTCAGCGTTAAGCGTGAAGTTGCCAACCTCGAAACCTAGTCCGAAACGGCTACTGATGCTTGTGTTGATAACAGCGTCTGCATCGCCGATCTTATCGTAGCTTGTGACGCTATTGGCGCCAGCACGAAGGACGAGCCAGTTGAGGAGATGCTGATCGACGCCCACCTTGAAGTGTGCGAGCTGAACAAACATATCGCTCTCAGGAGCATCACCCTCACTTACGGAGTAGGATGTGTTGCTGAGACCGATGAAGACTCCACCGATAAACTGAGTGTTGTCAGTGAACATCTTGTTCATACCGGCACCGAAGTCAACACTGATGGTACTCTCGGTATCAGAGTAGGTAGTATCATCGCTGCTGAACTCGTTCTTACCCTGAACGAAGCCGGCGGACATGATCGGGAAGAGGTTGAAAAGACCGTCAGTGTGACCCCTCATCGAGGCACCGAACATCAGATCAGTGTCAGTAACTTCCCATGTTGCCGCGGTGTCGGTGGGCACGTTCTTGACACTGCCGTATCCAGCACCTATGGCGAAGTCAGTGTAGTCACCGAAGAGATCAAACTCAGTACCGAAGGCAAGGTCGAAGTTGAAGACATCCTGCGTCTCCGCATCCTCGCCACCTACAGGAACCTTGCTTGAGAAATCAAGGCCGACGATAAGACCGAAGTTGCCACCGTGGTAGAGTACTTCGAGAAGGTCGCCACCATGGTTGTGAGTACCACCCCAGGTCGCGCCGTCTATCTCCATGACTCCACCAAACCAGCCGAGTCCCCATGCATCGCTTTCACTGCTGCTTTCAGAGGTGACGATGCCGAACTGGTACTTGGCCATCGTGCCAGGATAAGCCCAGATCTCGTTGTAGTCGTTGAGAAGAAGACGGGCATCCTGCCCAAGAACATTAAGACGAGGTCCATATCCGCTACCAAAAGCGAAAGAAGCCCCGACAAGAACTGCAAGGATACAAAGAGTCAGCTTCATGTTACCCTCCTGGTTAATACCAGATTACGCAGCTGCCATTTGTCAGCTGCTATCATTGAAGTTCCTAAACTTCATAACTTAGGAACTTCATAACTGTCGTATGTATACCCTCTATCAAGGTATACGTCAACCGCCAGCGATCAAATAACGGTACCCTCCGGGATCACCGTATTCTTGGGGACAACTATAACACCATCTCTAATACAATACAAATCAGAAGTGTATTCCTGTACACCACCCTGATTTACAAGCCTGCAGTTGTCTCCGATCCTCGCATTCTTATCGATGATGGCCTTCCTGATGAGGCAGTTCCGACCAATACCCAGGGGTGGAAGATGGTCAATCTTGTTCCTGGGATCCAGGTAGTGGCCATCCCAGTAATCAGATCCCATGAATACGCAATCCTCCATTACCGTTCCAGCTGATACCTTTCCCCTGAGCCCGATAATGCAGTTCCTGAATTCCACTCCAGTTACATCCGATGCATCGCAGATGATGGTACTCTCAATACTGCAGCGGTTTATCCTCGCTCCGGGCAGAGCCCTTGCGCGTGTGTAGAGCGGAGAGAAGCTTCTGTACATATCAAAATCCGGATCAGTCGCTGCCATATCAAGATTGGCCTTGAAGAATGAGCTGATGGTCCCGATATCCGACCAGTAGCCCTGGAATGGATAGGAAGAGACTCTGTATCTGGAGATGGAGTCGGGGATGATCTCTCTTCCGAAATCAGTAAGCTCTGCATCTCGGTGAAGCACATCAGATAAGACACCGGGTGAGAAGATATAGATACCCATGCTGCCCAGGAATGGGTGGCTGGAGCTGACTCCCTGTTGTTCACTGATCATCCCGTCCAGCTCGAGTGGAGAAGGTTTCTCCCTGAACTCAGTCACGATACCATCACTACCGACCTTCATAATGCCCAACTCAGGAGCATCTGCCGCAGTGACCGGCTTGGTGGCTATCGATATCTGAGCCCCGGTCCGAAGGTGATGTTCTGCAAAAGCCCGAAAATCCATCCGGTAGAGCTGATCGCCGGAAAGTATGAAAACAAGGTCAGGATACAGGCTCCCGATATATTTCAGACTCTGTCGAACAGCATCTGCGGTCCCCTGGAACCATTCCCTGCTCTCTTCCGTCTGCTCGGCAGCGATGATCGATACAAACCCGTGAGTGAACCTGTCGAACCGATAGGTCTGCGCAACGTGCCGGTTGAGGCTCTCACTGTTGTATTGAGTAAGAACAAGAATCCGCCGGATACCATCATTGATGCAGTTGGATATAGGAATATCGATCAGCCTGTACTTGCCGCCTATGGGGACAGCCGGCTTGCTGCGGTCGCGAGTGAGCGGGAAAAGCCTGCTGCCTCTCCCCCCTCCAAGGATGACAGCCACCGTTCTTATCATTGCCCCTCCAAACGTCGTGTCAGTAACCACCTTATAGAAATAGAATCACAGATCGCAGGTAAGTCAACAATTCCATAGTAGGAATATGACATTTCATTATTGTTAAGAAAATGTATGCCAATAGTTGACATATCTTAACTTTTCTATATGTTACTTTTAAGTTTCAGGAGGTTGCATATGGACATAAGTGAAGTTCGATGCCCGGGATGTGGCAAGACGATGACACCGGTGGTCTGTGACTGTCAGGAATGTAGCTTGAGGCTCGAGGGCCGTTTCAGTCTCTCCATCCTTTCGGAACTCCCCACCTCCGATCAGGCCCTCATGATCGCCTTTGTGAGAAGTTTCGGCTCTATCAAGAGGATCCAGGAGATCCTCGGCGTCAGTTATCCGACAGCCAGAATGAGGATAGCCGGTGTCATCAAACGTCTGGATGGGATAATGCAGGCTCCGGATAGTGGCGAGAACGTCATCCTAGGCATGCTGGATAGTGGTGACATCACGGTGACCGAAGCGATTGAGAGGTTGTAACATGCCGGCCTGGTTCCTCATTCTTAAAATCAAGAGGATCATGGTGCCCATCCCATGGTTCATCTTCTGGCTACTTATCGCTCCCTTCGTGCCCATTGCCTGGATCATAGGTTCTATTGGCAGGCTTGTAGGTGCAAGGAGCAATGTTTTTTGTATACTCGAGGAATCCTGGAGGCTGTTCCTGGTGGTTACTTGCCTGCACGGGCTGGAAGTCAACGTGAGAAACAGCGAGGATGTAGTCCGGGTCAGTTTTATCTGAGCCGGGACAGAAAGGAACATGAAAATGGAAGAGAATTCCCAGAAAAAGGTCTTGGAGATGCTCTCCGAGGGCAAGATCAGTGTCGATGAGGCGAAAACACTGCTTGAGAAACTCGGTTCAAGATCACAAGTAGAAGAAACCAACCTTCCGGTTGATCAGGAAGAGAACAGAAATAAGGCTATCAAGTACCTCCGCGTAGTGGTTGATTCAGCAGCCGGGGACAAGGTCAATGTCAGGGTCCCGCTGAGTCTCATTAAGACAGGCATCAAACTCAAGGCACTCCTTCCAGGAGATGTCGCCGATAAAATGTCAGGTCATGGTCTCGATCTCTCCCAGCTCTCTGAATTGGATGGTGATGAACTTATCGAGGCTCTTAGGGAACTCCAGGTTGATGTGGACAGCGCTGACGGTGACAAAGTGAGAGTCTTCACCGAATAACCATCATGCCGCAGCCTATGCGGCCAGAACCGAGTGGAGTCTGATGAAGATAGCGTTGATGGGGTATCCGGGATCTGGTAGAACGACCCTCCTGAAAGCATTGGCCGGGGCGGAGGATACGGACACCACGAAGCCTCTGACGGTCAAAGTACCAGATAACAGGCTTGATCTTCTCGAAGAGATACATGATCCGCAGAAGAAAGTTCATGCTACTGTGGTCTTCAGCGATATCCCCTCCCCGGTGTTCTCTCCAAAGAATATCGCGCTGCTCAGGAACTCGGCGGTTCTCTGCCTTGTGCTGA
>JAOZQW010000186.1 GCA_029932015.1 Candidatus Fermentibacteraceae bacterium | reverse complement strand
AAGAGGAACTCTCGAAATCTTCGGTTATGACGGGGACCCACCCGATCCCTATTTCGATGCTGTCCTCCCAGGCGAATACCTGGGGCCATGTCTCGAAGTCCTCATACAGGAAATTCTCGTCGTCAGTCCCGCCTCTTGCAGCAGTTTCCTCATCAAAGCGGAAAGTACCGCCGGAATATGCAAGGTTTGGCGGTGAGAAAATCCGGGAAGTGGAGGCAGATCCGCCTTCACTGGCAATGATCAAAGCGCCTATCTGCCTGATCCGGTCACGGCCTGCCTGGCTGAGGAGAACCTCAGGTTCGAGCAGTTCACCGTTACCGTCGAGATAGCTGAGCGTCATGTCCGCGCTTATGGAGCCCTGGTAGACCATATCTCCGTTGGCGTCAGTGACCACCAGCCTGTTCTGATCGTCTCTCGAGAGCGTCAGCGTATCCTCGGGTCCCATCAGCTGGGGCTCTTCGATATTAGCGATATAGGTGATGCTCTCCTTTGCAGCCATCTGCACTGGATGCCAGTCGCTTTCGGGAGAAGCCGAAACAAGACCTGCATTGCGCAGGAATCCTTCCACCTCGTCCATTGCCATTCTGCTGTCGATCATAGTCCTGTTGCTCTGGGCAATATCCCTGGCTGCATCGCTGTGCTGGAAGAAGAACAGGTATACAGCGGCCAGGACCACCCCCAGTATGGCTACTACGATCGCCATTTCGGCAAGCGAGTATCCCCTTCTCTTAGTCATCTCCGTACCCTCGCCTTCCACTTCGTCAGTGAACGCATCATGATATTTCTTATCTGATTCAAGCTTATATCCTCTGGTATTCTCGAACAAGCGGATGCCCGGATGGGCTGCGTCCCGTCAGAACATATCATCATCAATATTCAGCCCTTCGTAATCGGGATCCTGCTGCCAGGATAGTACTGTCCACCTGTCGAGTGCCGGGAAATGCGGCGGATGAATACTGGTCAGTATCTGATCCCAGGCAACTGTCATCTCATATCCTCTTCCGGCGATACCTGTCATGCCGAATCTGTCGAGCATCAGACCGCCGTAAACGGTAAATCTGGTTGCGGGGTCGGGTATACCCGGATCCTCCGCCCTGATCGTTCCCCTTGGCGCAGCCAGTACTCCATGCACCTGAATGGAAGTGGAGGTCTGGATATCCCATGGAGACGGCCAGTCCTCTCCTCCCTGCAGTACCGGATCCGCTGCAATAATGATATCGCCAAGAGTTACGATCCCGAGCGGCCCTACACTTGAGGATGCCGGTCCGAATATCGAACCGGAGATGTAAACCGGCCCGGTGAAGACAAATGTAACGGGTTCGCTTGGCCGTGAAACGCTCTTGAAGTAGATCGGTCCAGCTCCCCCCTGAACGTAGACAATGTCTCTGCCGGCAAGGGATAGCGTGTCAACCGGGCCATCTTCAGTCAGCTTCGATAGTACCCTATCCCCGTCAAGAAGTATCCTCTCGGCCATGTAGATCATGCTTCCCTGCGAAACCGCCTCCGTCTGCAGCTGCCTGAACCAGAACTCCTGATCGAGGAAATCTATACTGTCAGCAGCGACTTCCCAGTACGGCCTTCCCTGAAGATGTCGGGGGTACGGTCTGACCCATGTATTCGAGCCTTCCGGGTGAGGTTCGTCGGAGAAACCTGATCCAGTGAAGTAAAACGCATCTTCACTTGTGGATACAGCCGCGACATAGGGGTCCTCAGTCGAATCAGCCGAAGTGCTTGAGAACTCGACTATCCCGTTGCAGTGCACCGGTCCGTCATATACGGACTGATCCGTCAGAACACCGGCAGGTATGCGCTGATCAACAAGAAGAGCGTATCTCGAGGCGTAGTCCGGAGCGGCCCGGATCACGATGTCCCATGTCACATCACCCGAGAGTCCCCTGCTGCGTATCTCAACGCCACCGATGACATTCGGGATGGTGTTGCTGTTGAACGGGTCGACGATCACCCAGGCCTTGCCTCCTCCGGGCAGCTCCATCCACTGCGCACTGTCCCCCTCCATGCTGTAGGGGGATGGGTCCTGCGGCGCACCGTTACCATGCGCAAGCTGATAGAGCGCGATGTTCGCACCTGCTTCAGCCGCAGCCTGGGCTCTTATCCTTCCGGCAGTGTACTCGTAGGAGCCTACGTTCATATTGAAGAGGAAGAAGATGGTTGTGGCCAGAAGGAAGAGCACCAGCGACAGCACGAGCGTTATCGCGAGCACTGCGCCCCTCCTGCCCGGCCCGGTGGCCGGTGTCCGTCCGCAATTCATCCTCTTCCCCTTCAGGAGCATCATATCAGGTCAGCGCTCAGCATCAGCTCAGTAAGATCAGGCCAGTCCCGCCAGTAGATGACGTTCCAGTTCTGTGTCTGCGGGAAGTAGGGCGGGTGCATAGTCATCAGTCTGGTGTCGTAGTTGCATCGGATGGTGAAACCGGATGGAGCAGTTGTGCTGGTCCCGCCCTCCTCGATAACGATGTATCCGCCTTTTATCTTGAAATCGTGATCACCGGGAGGAAAGCCTGCATCTTCAGCTTTCAGCACTCCGTCCAGAGCCATGATGGCGGCGCAGTATCTGACGCCGTTGATCCAGTCCGTAGTAGTCTTGTACGGATCAGGCCATGGATCGATCGACGCATGGTTGTCCGGGTCATCGGCTATGATGAAGTCGCCATAGACGGATATCAGCCCGAGCAGGTCATCGTT
This sequence comes from Candidatus Fermentibacteraceae bacterium, assembly GCA_029932015.1. GTDB lineage: Bacteria > Fermentibacterota > Fermentibacteria > Fermentibacterales > JCC-6 > JAOZQW01. The sequence continues at coordinate 2,324 of JAOZQW010000186.1, read as the reverse complement.
GTTCGGATCGAGTTCATCCGTATTCGGGTAGACCATCGGACCGTACATGTACAGGTTACCGTTCATACCTATTGTAAGGGGGAAGTTCACGCAGGATGCGGAATCCGCGAGGGGATATCCCTTCAGATAGATATCATCATCGGCCCCGTTCTCTATCCAGACAACTGGCTCCACGAGTGAACTCAGGATGAAGGTATCGGGGACGAAGCTGATTGCTTCAAGTACGAAGAGAGTGTCCTCCTTGAGTATCAGTCTCGTCCCGTCCAGCAGATCCCCAGCACCCGAGGCGTCGAAATACAGACCGCCTGCCATGGCGGCTTCTCGGGCGTTGCCCCAGGCCACTTCGGTGGGGCCGAAAGGTATCGAGTCCACATTGAGATCGAAGTATGGCGGTCCCATCAGGAGGAGATCGATGGGCTGGATCTGGAGGTCGCCGGTCTCCGGCGTGGTTGTCGGATTCACACCAAAGGTTCCTGCTGAGTAGTAGTAGAAGCCCTCACCCGAGGGCTGTCTGGCGATGTTCAGACTGTAGAAGAAAGGATCGTTGTCATGAGTCGAGCTACTGCTGAAGATGCAGAACGGCCCATTGCTGTGGAAGGGACCGTTGAAGACGTAGCCGTCTCCGTAGTACCCTCCCGTAGTTGGATGCTCCTGGAAACAGGCGAACCGTGCGAAGTTCTCCGGCATCACCATGGTCTCCATGCCGTAGTGATAGGTGTCCTCTATGGACTCGAGACGTGCAAGGCACCTGACCGCATAGGCATTTCCGCTGCTGACCATGGCATTCATGCTGTCGGGGTCGACAAAGACCCTGACCTCACCGAGGTCATCCGTGGGCAGGTCGTACCAGCCAGCCCCGCTGTCAGGCAGGAACTGCATCGGCTGGGTATCCTGTGGGAGGTCGGCTCCGCCGACGATCATATAGGTGGCCAGGTTCGCACCGGCCTCGGCGGTGTACATCGCCTGGAGCTCCTCCTCAACCCACTCGTAGGAGGACATGTTCATCTGGAAGAGAAGGAACAGGGCTCCAGCCAGTATCATGAGGACCATCATGGTAATGACGGCCATGACAAGGGCTGAGCCGTTCCTGCCTTTTGCTCTATTCACATTCATGTGCATATCCTCCCCGTCAGTCGCCGAAGACCTGGATATTGTCCAGGTTCCAGCCGCCTCTGGTGTTGGTGAGGTTGGAGACAAGGACGAACCGGAGGAAGTAGTAGTTGGGGTTGTCCGACTCCGCATCCTGGAACTCGCCGGTCATGTCTATGTCTTCTGTCGCCCATGAAGTCTGATTCTCCGGATAACTCCTGAGAAGCAGCCAGTCAGTGGCTTCCGTGGGAGGAGTAGTGTCATCGCTGAAACCGACAAGGACCACTCCCTCATCGCCAGGTGCCATCCTGATGCAGCGGTCCAGCCTCAGGGTCACCCGGGTCGGAACCGTATCAGGATAGGCATATGCCGGTGAAATAAGCCAGGCGAACTCGTTGTCGTTGTAGTAGCCATCTACCGAAAGGTCGGTACCCGCAATGCTGTTGCCATTCGCGGGACCGAGCGCCGGGTCGATATTCGGAACGAAGAGCGGCTCACCGAACTGCCAGTCATCATTGGTCCCTCCATGGGTCCAATCATCGTTACCGTTCAGTCCAAGGTAGGTCGGTGAGTAGATACCCTCGAAATCCGAGTAGATGTAGTAGCTGTTCATGGGGGCCGCGGACCTGTTGTCGGTGCTCGAGGAGATGCCAATCTGCCCCGTCGTGGTATTCAGGAGCATCACCGGCAGGTAGTTGTTCGCATTGAGGTAGGTCGGGTCCGCCGTATCGTCTGAAACCCTCCTGCACTGATAGTCAGGAGTGTACACACATCCCCATCTGTTGTAGATGGGATCGGAGCTGACAGTATCCTCCTTCTCTATCTTGATGTGCAGGGAAAGCCCCTCGGGGAGATAGAATGGAGCATCGAGATCGATTGACCACCAGTCAGGTGAGAATACAGAGAAACTGTAGTTCTCCTTGACAAGCATCATCTCGGTCTTCTCCCACTCACCGTTCCCGATGAAGGCGGTGTCAGCCGAAGCAGTCATGTAGATGTCTACATCGTGGAAGGTCCAGTTCCATGGACCATCGGAAGTGGTTGCCTCGAACTCGATGGAAGTGATCTCCCAGGCACTCACCTGTGCGACCAGCGCCACATCGTCAATCTGCCAGTTACCATCGTTGTAGTCCATGTTGGCACCGAACACGAAGCGGATCTGGATAGTGTTGCCAGCATATGAGGAGAAATCAAGTGTTTCATTTCTCCAGCCACTGCTTGTCCCGAAGAAGATT
>JAOZQW010000185.1 GCA_029932015.1 Candidatus Fermentibacteraceae bacterium | reverse complement strand
CCCATGAAACAGAATAGTATCCCCAGAAGCAGGCCGATGAAGGCCATCGTCATAGACCCGGAAATTAGAAGCATGTCCCCTCCTTCTTAGCGACTCAGCAGGTAATTCGGTTCAGAACAGCAAGAATATCCTTAAGACCATTTATCTTGAGTTTAGCAGAAATGTCAAGACTGGCATTCTGACGGTTGAGCACGATGATGCAGGGGAACCCCCCGCGGCTAGCCGCGACGGCCCCCTTCCATGTGTCTTCGAAGACAAGCGTTTCGGAAGGGATTGTCCCAATTTCAGAGGCTGCAGCGAGAAAAATGTCAGGTGCGGGCTTCCGCCGGAGCCCCTCGCCCCCTACGATCCGCGGCTCGGAGGCGCCACCATTATTGAGGACATTCCTAACAAGTTCAGAGGGAGTATTGGATGCTATACAGAATGGCCTTCCTCCTGATTTCTCTTTAGCGAGGAGCGTCTGCAGGAGCAGGGGGGCATCCGGGAAGAGGGGAACAGCCCCGGTCCTGCAGAAATCAGCATAGGTGCGTCTCTGGCAGGCTCTGGCCCTCTCTCGGTCAATTCCCGTGAGACCTTTTCTGGCGATCTCTCCGTCCAGCCCTTCGCCAAGCGAGGACCAGTACAGCCAGTACTCTTCCTCAGGGATCGAGTGATCCCAGGGAGTCAGCGCAGTGTTCCATGATCGGAGAAAGAGCGGTTCGCTATCGGCGAGCACACCGTCGAAATCGAAGAGAATGCCGCTTGACGCGGTCCACATCTTTTCCAGCAGATCCAGCGTTCTCACGTGCGCCTGATCGTCAGGGTTCATCCCGGCCGCTCCCTCCTCCTTGGCTGACATCAGATGCAGACACATAATATCAACCTGCCGGTTACACCAGGTTCCACAAACCTTCCGGAGTCAGGGACACCTGTCGCTAATTTTCAGTGCAGAAGGTAAGATGAACAGGGGGGGGCGATTTGCTCAACAACTTCAGCAAGATAAGAGATGCAGCCAGAACAATTCGAGGAGCGAGGGTTGCTGTTCCCATGGGGCACGATCCCTCTTCTATTGAGGCGCTGCTTAGATCGGTGGAGGAGGGACTCGCCTCAGCAGTGGTAATCGCACCTTCAGCGGCCGTGAAGGAATCACTGGAGGGGCTTGGAGCAAGTCTGCCAGGCGAGATAGAGATTCAGGATGTTGATGACACCGTGGCAGCCGCATCTCGCGCAGTGGAACTCGTTAGGGCTGGAGAGGCAACCATGCTCATGAAGGGCATGCTCAAGACATCTATCTTCCTGAAAGCTATCCTCGATGAGCAGGCAGGGCTTCGCACTGGCCAGATACTCAGCCATGTGGCAGTTATTCAGTCTCCGATGCAGAACAGGATCGTGGCCGTTTCGGACGGAGGTCTTAACATTCATCCGGACGAAGAAGCACTGAGACAAATAGCAATTAATGCAGCCGGAGTCATTGAGAAACTGGGAGGAGAACCGAGGGTTGCCTTTCTCGCGGCTATCGAAGTGGAGAATGAAAAAATACCGGAGACAATTCTATTCGCGAAGCTCTCAAGAGAAGGAATACCCGGGCTGAAAGTCGATGGACCGATGGCTGTTGATGGAGCAATGGATCCCGAGGCTGCAGCTATCAAAGGAATGACAGGGGCAGTCGCAGGACAGGCAAACGTTCTCATAGCACCGGACATCAGTTGCTGCAACATCTTTGCAAAGGGGCTCATGTATATGGCAGGAGCCGAAGGCGGAGGGCTAATCGCCGGAGCGGCAGCCCCAGTGGTTATGCTGTCCAGATCCGACCAGCCTATAACCAAGATCAACTCACTCGCAATGGGTGTGGTCACGGCCGGAGGCGGAAATGCCTGACGGAGGACGGCTCATTCTAGCGGTCAATCCGGGAGGAACTTCCACCAAAATGGGCCTCTTCAGAGAGGCGGACGCTATATTCGAGGACAATATCCGGCATCTTCCAGAGGAGCTGGCCGAATTTTCGACGACTTTTGACCAGATGGAGTTCAGAGCGGAAATAGTGCTCAGAGCACTTGAAAGAGCCGGCTACACGCCGGCCGAGCTGGATGCGGTCGTCGGAAGAGGAGGAGCCTTCAAGCCGCTGGCAAGCGGCACCTATCGTGTGAATGAGACCCTGGTTGAAGAAGTCAGAGAGGGATCAACCCTTCAGGCCGATCATCCATCGAATCTGGGGGCTCTGATCGTCTATGATATTGCCAGGGAATCAGGGATACCGGCCTTCATTGTGGATCCTGTCTGTGTTGACGAGATGGTGGAAGAGGCCAGGCTCTCCGGGCTGCCGTCTCTACCCAGGACCAGCCTCAGTCATGCCCTGAATATTCGGATGGTATCCTACAAGGCGGCGGAGAAGCTGGGCAGACATCTCTCCGAGATCAATCTGGTTGTGCTGCATCTCGGAAGCGGTATATCTGTCAATGCCATCCGCAGAGGCAGAATGATAGATGTCAGTCAGGCGAACGACGGGGGACCATTCAGTCCACAGAGGGTCGGCTCGCTTCCCACTACAGGACTTGTGAGGATGTGCCTGTCCGGTGATCACACCTGGAAGGACATGAAAAAGATGCTCCTCCGGGAGGGCGGTCTGAAGGCTTATACAGGGACCGATCATGTGGGCGAGGCTCGCGAAAGGGCGGCTGCTGGAGATGCGGAATGCGACCTGGCTCTGAGAGCAATGGCCTACCAGATAGCCAAGGAAGCCGGTGCCATGGCGACTACTCTTCATGGAGCGGTGGATGCAGTGGTCATCACTGGCGGCATAGCTAACAATAAATGGATGATAGACAGGCTGGCCGAGAGTATAGGTTTTCTGGGAGAGATCATCGTCTTCCCCGGAGAAGAGGAGCTGGAAGCGCTGGTGCGAGGGGTCCTCAGGGTCCTCGACGGCGTTGAAGAGGAGAGGACATACATATGATGGACCTACCGACGGGAACGGAAGGTGCTCGATGAAGAAGAAGAAACTGAACGCCGTAACTGAAGGAGCACTGCTGCTCTCCGGTAACGAAGCGGTAGCCAGAGGCGCATGGGAAGCAGGAGTACATTTCGCATCAGCCTATCCCGGAACCCCATCGACTGAAATACTGGAGGCCGTTGCCGAAGACTATCCCGAAATAGATGCTCAGTGGGCACCCAACGAGAAGGTCGGCATGGAGGTGATCGCCGGAGCTTCCTTTGGAGGTGCGAGGGTGCTTACCGCGATGAAGCATGTTGGTCTCAACGTAGCTGCCGATCCGCTCTTCACGCTGAGCTACATAGGAGCGACCGGCGGGATCCTGATAGTCTCCGCCGATGATCCCGGTATGCACTCGAGCCAGAACGAGCAGGACAACCGACTCATGGGACGTGCGGCCAAAGTCGTGATTCTCGAGCCTTCCGACAGCCAGGAGGCCAGAGATATGGTCATAGAAGGCCTGCGGATATCCGAGGATTTCGATACGCCTGTTCTGCTCAGGATGACCACTCGAATATGCCATTCTAAGAGCATGGTGAAAGTCGGACCCCGGATAGAGGTTCCTGTAAAGGGATACAAGGCAGACATCGCCAAAAGAGTGCCTATTCCAATGAACGCGAGGAAGATGCATTCCAGGGTGGTTAAAAGACTTGAGGACCTCTCCGCCTGGGGTTCCGAGAGTGATCTCAACTGGATCGAAGAGGGAGCAGATACAACCCTCGGGGTTATAACCAGCGGTATCTCCTACCAGTTTGTGAAGGAAGTCAGTCCCAAGACGAGCGTACTGAAGATAGGGATGAGCAATCCGTTGCCCTGGAACCTGATAGAGAAATTCCTCGGTATGGTTGACAGGGTCATCTTCGTCGAGGAGGGAGAGCCATACCTCGAAGAGCGCATCAGGGCGAAATTCCTCAATCCTGCCATCGGCAAGGATATTATCTCCTGCGAGGGCGAACTGAATCCGGAACTTGTCAGGAAGGCACTGCATCCGGGAACGACCAAGGCCGTTACCTGGTATCCAGTCGAACTTCCAGCCAGACCGCCGGCCATGTGTCCCGGCTGTCCGCACAGAGGCGCTTTCTACTGCCTGAGCAAGCTGAAAGGCAGTTCTACCGGTGATATAGGCTGCTACACACTGGGGATGATGCCACCGCACAATGCGCTGGAAACCACCGTCTGCATGGGTGCCTCCATCGGGGTTCTCAGCGGTATCGAGAAAGCAGTTGGCAGAGAGGGCTATGGGAAGCTGGTGGCCGCGATAGGAGAATCCACATTCGTACACTCCGGCGTAACAGGTCTCATTGATATGGTTTACAACGGCAACACAGGAACAGTCATGATAATGGATAACAGTCTGACCGCCATGACAGGCGGCCAGCAGAATCCGACCACTGGCAAGAGACTGAATGGCCAGCCTGCGCCGGTTCTTGATATCGAGCAGCTCTGCAGGGCATGCGGCGTGAAACATGTAAGGGTGATCGACCCGCATGATCTGATAGAGATGGAGAAAGTCTTTAAGGAAGAATTTGAGAGGGACGAACTCTCCGTGATCATTACGCGGAGGCCCTGCGTAATGGCATACAGGCCCGCAAGGAAGTCAGTGGCGATACTTGACCCTGATAAATGTATCTCATGCAAAATGTGCATGAAACTCGGCTGTCCCGCTATCAGCTGGGAGGATGACAAGCCTGTAATCAGCGGTATGCTCTGCTGGCCGAACTGCGATCTCTGCGTGCAGGTCTGCCCCGTTGATGCCATTTCAAAGGACATGGAGGGACTGGAATGATTGATAAGACCTTCAATGTCGTCATATGCGGCACAGGAGGACAGGGGATTCTTCTGGCCAGTGAAGTGCTTTGTGCAGCCGCCATGCTGCAGGGATACGACGTCAAGAAAAGTGAAGTTCACGGAATGGCACAAAGAGGTGGAAGCGTCTCCAGTCACGTTCGCTTCGGCAGGAAAGTATTCAGTCCTCTCGTTGAGAAGGGGACGGCAGATCTCATACTGGCAATGGAGAAGATGGAGGGGCTCAGATGGGCTCCATTCCTCGCACCAGATGGGAAACTGGTTTCT
>JAOZQW010000184.1:4365-5052 GCA_029932015.1 Candidatus Fermentibacteraceae bacterium | reverse complement strand
AAACTAGACTCCAAAATGAAAATGTTGGCTACAGCGATCCAAGAGGGCCTCTCAGAAGCCACACACAGGGCGGGGAAATGCGAACTGAATTTGAAGGATCATGATGAACGAAATCGAAGAGATGCACAACGAGAAAGATCAAGGAGTGCGCTGACTTCAATCCTGTCTATTATATCTTTAGTAATTCTGCTAATCGTACTCATCAAGAGATTCAGCATCTAGAAGTATGTAGTGAGCTTAATTCAGATTAATGTTGCAAGTCAATATTGATGTCGCAAGTCAAAGTCTATTGATATCAGCTTCTCATTTCCGCTTTATCAGGATGGATTCGGGCACCCCCCATCACTGCATCAAATGCAAGAAGCACAGTACTGCACATCTCCATGAATGCTTATACTACCGAATATGCAATTCAATCAGATGGAGTAGCAGATGATACCTTCTCTTCTATCGAACCAGCTGCGGGATGCTGTCTGTGACTATCTGCACACCACATTCCCAATAACAACTCCAGCCTTCAGTACAGCTCTCAGCAAGCTTCTCGAGACCAGAGACAGCTTTATCAAGGGTCCCTATATCTCCCTTGGGCTTCCTTTCAGGCAGGGTACTCATGAAGGTGAGTTCTTTTCTGAAGCGCCACTTGGATTCACTCCTCATCTGCATCAGGAGCAGGCATTTCAGAGGTTT
>JAOZQW010000184.1:2427-4355 GCA_029932015.1 Candidatus Fermentibacteraceae bacterium | reverse complement strand
TGTTGCGACTGGTACCGGTTCAGGTAAAACGGAGTGCTTCCTGCTGCCCATCCTTGATCACTGCCGCCGCAATTCAGGTTCGGGTGGTATCAAGGCGATAATCGTCTACCCCATGAATGCTCTGGCCACTGACCAGGCCGGTCGCATAGCCAGGATGATCCATGACAATCCTGCCCTTAAAGGGAAAGTGACTGCGGGATTGTACATCGGCCAGAAAGCCGAGACCGTCCACCGTGTGATGACACCGGACTCGGTGATCAATGACCGGGACAAGATGAGGCTTTCTCCCCCTGACATACTGCTGACCAACTACAAGATGCTTGATTACATGCTTCTCCGTCCTTCGGACTATCCGCTGTGGAAGCACAACATCCCCGAAACCCTGAAGTATCTGGTTGTGGATGAACTGCACACATTCGACGGGGCGCAGGGCACTGACCTTGCATGTCTAGTTAGGAGACTGAAGGCTCGGCTGGATACTCCATCCGATCACCTGTGCTGCATCGGTACATCCGCTACTCTGGGAGGAGAGGAATCCTCCGAGTTGCTCGTATCCTATGCTGAAAAGGTATTCGGTGAGACTTTCGGGAGCAGTTCGGTAATAGGGGAGTCAAGAGAGAGTGCCGCGGAGTTCCTGCTGGATAGCGAAGCTGTTCTTCACGGACTGCCTTCCTGTAGTGAAGACGAACTGCTGCCTGGTCCTTCAATGTCTCTGGAATCCTACCTTCAGACTCAGGCGGAGTTATGGCTGGGGCAATTCGATTCTGATGCTTCCTGGAAGGTTGAGGTTGGCAATCGCATAAGGAGTCACTCGCATTTTCGGAAGCTTCTTGGTGTCGTTGATGGCTCAGTGCTTGCCTTTGATGATGTGATCGAAGCCCTGAGCAAACAGGACAGTGCACTCGCCGAAGTATCTCTTGAGAAGAGAGAAGCGCTCCTGAGCAGCATGCTTGCCCTCCTGTCGTGCGCGAAGGGCGGGGACGCGGGATCTGAATCACCCATGGTTCATGTCAGGATGCAGCTGTGGATGCGGGAGCTGAGGAGGCTTGTCGCTTCCGTGGAGCCTGTTCCCGCGCTGCGGTTCGCGGACGATCTGAATGAAGACCAACTCCGGGTTCATCTGCCAGTGATGCACTGCAGGGAGTGCGGGGCTACCGGGTGGGGCGGCGTGGTCCGTAAGCTGGACAGCCGCGTGAGGTGCGACCTCAGGGAGTTCTATCGGGAGTTCTTCGGGTATGGGAAGGACACAACATTCCTCTTCCCCGAGGAGAGGGATGCCAGGGAATTGGACATACCCGGTATCAGCGTCAGGATGTGTACTTCCTGTCTTCATCTTGAGAACGGTGCTGGTTCTTCCTGCTCAGGATGTGGGGGACCTATCTGATCCGGGTGTTCCTTCCTGATAACCGGGTGACACGGAATGGCGTTGCGGCCGTTGCCCATGATTGTCCATACTGTGAAGCGCATGAGAGCCTGACCATCATGGGCGCCCAGGCTGCCACTCTTACGAGCGTAGCTATATCCCAGCTGATGTCTTCTCCATTCAATACCGACCGGAAACTACTGACCTTCTCCGACTCGGTGCAGGATGCCGCCCACAGGGCTGGTTTCTATGCAGCCCGGACTTGGCGATTCAACCTGCGCACGGCCATTCAGCATTTCCTCAGCAACTCCTCGGATGTCTTCACGCTTGATGAGCTGCCAGCGGCGTTCATCGAGTACTGGTCCGGGAAGCTGGAACCTCTCGAGTACATCAGCACATTCATAGCACCCAACATGCTCTGGTTCAGGGATTATCAGGAGATGGTCACTACGGGAGAGCTTCCTTCCGGTTCCGATCTGAAGGGACGGGTTGATTCCCGGCTGGACTGGGAGATAAGGGGAGAGTACTGCTTCAGCGCCAGGATCGGCAGGACGCTGGAGAGATC
>JAOZQW010000184.1:0-2417 GCA_029932015.1 Candidatus Fermentibacteraceae bacterium | reverse complement strand
GGGCTGTGCTGCAACCCATCCTGGATGACTACATTGCTTCCGATGGTGATACATACGGGATCACACAGCAAAGTAAGAAAAAGTTCATCCCATGGATGCCGCGATTCGGTCCGAAGACCCGTGCGCCGGTCTTCCCGGTTGACCAGAAGAGGAAGGGGCGCTTCGAGAGGGTAATAGCCAGGGCTGGAACCTCACGAAGCTGGTATGAGATCTGGGCAGATAAGTGCTTCTCAGAGCTCAGTGTGCTGGTCAGTGGAGATGCTGAAAGAATATGGGAGATCGTTTTCGCTGGTCTCTGTGAAGCTGGTGTGCTCGAAGTTCGAGAGACTTCCTCAGGCAGTGCATGGGGGCTGCGTCCTGATGCCCTGGATGTGACTGGCTCGGTCCAGCTGCTTCGATGCGGAAGCTGCGGCTACATCGCATCGGCAGGAGCATCCCAGTCAGCTCACTGGGAAGGCTCGCCCTGCGAGAGGTCACATTGTTCCGGGAGTCTCAGTCTGTACGAGCCGGAGAGCAACTACTACGCAAGGCTGTATTCAACCGGCGAGGTGCATCGGCTGTTCGCCCGTGAGCATACGGGTCTGCTGAGCAGGGAAGAGCGCGAGAAACTGGAGAAGGAGTTCCGGGCACCGTTTTCCGGCACTCCCAGGAAGCCATGGTACCCGAACATGCTCTCTTCAACTCCCACGCTGGAGATGGGTATCGATATAGGTGATCTCTCTTCTCTCATCCTCTGCTCGGTACCTCCATCGAGGAGCAACTACTTGCAGAGGACAGGCAGGGCCGGACGGCGTGACGGCAATGCCCTCAGCCTGACGGTAGCTGCCGGAAAACCACATGACCTGTATTTTTTCTCTGAGCCGCTTGAGATGCTTGCCGGTGCGGTCAGACCTCCGGATGTGTTCCTTGGCGCGAGTGCCGTACTGGAGCGGCAGCTTGCTGCTTACTGCTTCGACAGGTGGGTCGAGACAGGACTGGACTCCAGCGCGGTACCTCCGAAACTCGGCCAGGTGCTTGGTGGTATGGAAGCTCAGAACATGACCCGTTTCCCATGGAACTTCATGCGGTTCATCAAGACGAACAGGACCGATCTGCTGGACGGGTTCTCGCGACTGTTCCAGGAAGAACTTTCAGGGGATTCGCTGGACCACCTCCGTGGGTTCATGACCGGGAGTGGTGACTCAGAGGGAAGTCTTGACTGGAGACTTCTGAATGGTCTTCAGGAATGCAGGATCGAGCGGAATACCTTCAGGAGTACGGTCAGGGCACTGAATGCGCGGATAAAGAAGAAGAAGTCGGAAGTAGCCAGGAGTCAGGACTGGCAGACCGAACTCGATGAACTGTTTCGTGAGAAGAAGGCCTATCAGAATCTTGTGCGGAATCTGGATGACAAGATCACCTTCAACTTCTTCACGGATGAGGGACTGCTTCCTAATTACGCCTTCCCTGAAGCCGGTGTGCAGCTGCGGTCGATAATCTTCCGCAAGCCGGAGAAACATGAGGGAAAAGCAGGAGGCTGGGAGACCTGGACCTACGAGTACGAGAGAGCGGCATCTGCAGCGATACGTGAGCTGGTCCCGGCGAGCACATTCTATGCTGGTGGCCGCAAGGTGGTCATCGACCAGGTCGACATGAAACTCTCCGATATCGAGGACTGGAGGTTCTGCGATTCCTGCTCTCACATGGAGCTGGATAGCCCTGATGCGCAGAGCGGCAACTGCCCGAGGTGCGGCAGCGCCCTCTGGAAAGATGCAGGGCAGAAAAGGCAGATGGTCAGGCTGCGCCAGGTCTTTGCGTCGACCAGTGACCGAAGGAGCCGGCTTGCAGATGACAGGGACGAAAGGACGCCGCTCTTCTTCAACAGGCAGATGCTTGTTGACTTTGATGAAGGGAATGTGGCTGCCGCGTGGAAGCTGGATTCCGAGGATGTTCCCTTCGGGTTTGAATTTCTGAAGAAGGCGACTTTCCGGGATGTCAATTTTGGAGAGAAGGGCTTGTTCGGAGAACAGGTTTCAATAGCGGGAAAGGAAATGCCACGGACCGGCTTCAAGCTGTGCAGGCACTGCGGGAAGGTGCAGGAGGGTGAGAACAAGGTCAAGCATACCCTCACCTGCATCGCGAGGAAGAAGGAAGATCCTGCCACATTCCTGACGACACTCTATCTGTACCGGGAGTTCACATCCGAGGCCGTTCGTTTCCTGCTGCCTGTGTCCTCCCTGGCTGCTTCAGAGAAAGTGCTGAATTCGTTCATAGCAGCCCTGCAGCTTGGTCTTCGGCTGCGATTCGGTGGTGCAGTAGACCACCTTCATGTCACGACTGCCGATGAGCCGGTACAGGACACAGTGTTCCGCAAGAAATACCTTGTACTCTACGACACGGTACCGGGGGGAACGGGGTACCTGAAACACCTGATGAAG
>JAOZQW010000008.1:7947-18077 GCA_029932015.1 Candidatus Fermentibacteraceae bacterium | reverse complement strand
TATCATGTATTCCTGCAGCCTTCGCAGCTGATTGACAATCTGAGCAATGTGAGAAATACTCACGGCTTCGTTTGTGAATTCAGTATCAATCAACCGAAGGATAACTTCTATGAAAACCTTGATGCTCGCTCTCGCTCTGATCATCAGTCTTGCTTTCACCACAGGCTGTGGTGGAGAAGGTGACGCTACCGAAAGCAACGGAAACACCGATACTTCGCAGAACAGCGAGTCCGCTGATTCCGGGGAAATCTCATTGACTGATCCTGACGAATTCGGACAGGCCGTATTTGTAGTCAATGAAGAACTGTTCGCCGAGCTTCACGAAACGCTTAGCCAGGGCCTCCCCGCAGCAGAACTGGCTCCTGTCATAACCGAGATTAAGGAAAGATACATCACGAGCTATGTTGAGCTTGGAAGAATTCGTGAAGGAATGTCCGATGCTGAGAAGGAAGCTGCCAACAGCGCCATCAGAAGCGCGCTTTACGACCGCGACATGGACACATACCGGGCAGTCAACGACATGACCGAAGTATACAGAGATGAGAATAACGAGCTTGCGAATGAAATCGTTTCGCTGAGCATTCTTATGCAGTATGCAGACTTCGAGCTTCTCAGAAGTCAGGAGCCGGCAGAGGCGGAACGTCTGGGGCTTTAACTCCCTGCAAACCTGCAATCCGCTGTACAACAGGATGGGCGCACCGATCGGTGCGCCCTTTCCTCATGTATGCTACCTGCCGTCCTCTTGTAATCCCTGGTGATCTTTGTGCTGCATCCTGAATCGAATGGTATAGAGTGTTCCCCTGTCCCGCTCCACCTGGATGCTGCCACCAAGCTGTCTTGTTACTGTGACCCATACTAACTGGAGTCCCAGTGTTGTCGCATTCGAGATGTCGACCTCAGAGGGAAGGCCAATGCCATCACCCTGAATTGTCATCTCCTCGCGCACACTCTTCACACACGACTGCGGTCAACCCCGCGGGGACCTGGACAACTGGGTACCTCACATGATACTAAGTGGAGCACTCAATCTCGAGCAGATGACATTCGGCTCGATCAAGGTCACCCTGGGTGGACGATAGTAGCTTCAACACAGACAGCCGGTGTTCACATCATTTCAGACTGCTGCACAATTGCTGGTTCCAGTCGCAACCGCGATATAGATTAGTCTCATGAAAACAGATAACGGGAAGAAACGTCTGATGCTTGGAAGAGCAGTATCTCTCGTCTGGAAGAGCAGCAGAGGTCTGACCATAGCTAATCTCCTTCTGACTATCCTCCAGGGTTTGTTGCCTCTTATCCCGCTCTACCTTATGAAGCTTCTCATTGATTCGATTGAGGAGGTGATCGAGGGAGCGGACATCTCTTTCAATCACATCGGTCTTCTCATAGGCATAATGGGCGCCGCCGCTCTTCTGACCGCAATAGTAAAGTCCATAGCAGGGATCGTGGAGCAGACCCAGGCAAGAGTCGTGACTGATTACATGCAGGACATACTTCACGGGAAATCAGTCGATGTCGACCTGTCGTACTACGAGGACTCGAGCTTCTACGATACGCTTCACCGGGCTCAGACTGAAGCGCCTTTCAGACCTACGAAGATCGTCACCGACCTGATAGGCACCGCTCGGAGTACCGTCTCCCTGCTGGCAATGGTCGGCCTGCTCCTCTCGTTCCACTGGATCATTGCCTTAGTTCTTCTCGCAGCGGCACTGCCAGGAGTCTTCGTGAAGCTTTCGTTCTCGAAGATCACCTGGAAATGGCGACGCCGGAGAACCGAGACTGAGCGCAGGGCCTGGTACAAGCACAGGCTGCTTACATCCGTTGAGCACGCAAAGGAACTGCGGCTGTTCGGTCTTGGTGAATACTTCCGGAAACGATATCGGGATCTTCGAACCATAATCAGGACCGAGATGCTCTCCATCGCGCGAAGGAGGACCGCAGCCGATCTCGCAACACAGGCCGTGGCGACTGTACTGGTTTATGGCTCACTGGCCTTCATCGCATGGCAGGCATTCGGCGGTCTGATCACAATTGGCGGCATGGTCATGTACTTCCAGGCCTTCCAGAAGGGGCTGGGATACCTGAGAGGCTTACTGGGGAGTCTGGCGGAACTCTACGAGGGGAACCTGTTCCTCTCCCATCTGTTTGATTTCCTTGATATTGAACCTTCGGTCATCGACACTCCAGATCCGGTTCCATTTCCATCCCCCTTCATGAAGGGAATTTCCCTCGATCATCTGAGCTTTGCGTACTCCACCAGCGAGAAGATGGTTCTCGATGACATTTCACTCCATATAAGGCAGGGAGAGATGCTTGCGCTGGTGGGTCCGAACGGCTCCGGCAAGACGACCCTCATCAAGCTGCTCTGCAGACTCTACGATCCTGCTTCAGGAACGATGGACGTTGATGGAATACCTGTTTCGGATATCGGGATCGAAGACCTCAGGAAGCACATAAGTGTCATCTTCCAGGATTACACCAGATACCACCTCACCGTCAGGGAGAACATCATCCTCGGAGACATTCAGCACGAGCATAATGACTTCGACATCCAGGAGGCGGCGGCTGCAGCTGGAGCGGCCAGCCTCATTTCCGATCTGGACAACGGCCTTGATACCGTACTCGGAAGATGGTTCATAGGAGGAAAGGAACTCTCTATCGGTGAATGGCAGAAGATCGCTCTTGCCAGGGCTTTCATCCGCGATGCACCGATCATCATCCTTGATGAGCCGACAAGCGCTCTCGATGCAAGAGCAGAGCTGGACGTATTCACACGGTTCCGAGAACTCGTCAGAGGGAGAACGGCCATCGTGATCTCACACAGGTTCTCCACCGTCCGTATGGCTGACAGGATCGCAGTCATGCATGATGGCAGGATAACGGAGCTCGGAACCCATCACGAGCTAATGGCGAATGAGGGCATGTACAGGGAGATGTACACCGCTCAGGCCAGCGCCTACAGCTGACAGCCTGCAAGAACTGAGGCCGGGCCTCATTTCTTCACTCGCGAGATGAAGTGCCCTCTGGCAGGGGGTTTGGATTGTCCGTTTTAAAACTGAGGCCGGGCCTCATTTCTTCACTCGCGAGATGAAGGAATCTCGTGCAGTGGGGTCTGCGAGTCTGTCTTCGTCCTCGACAGGGATATCAGGAAACCTCTCCAGGAACATCCGTGCAAAGATGCCGGATGCGTCTGAGCGGACGATCTCTCCACTGCTGTCAAATACATCCAACCCGCGAAGAGCACAACTCGGCGACCTGGACTTGAAGACGAAACCGCAGAGAGGAAGCCCTGCCAGATCATCCAGTCTCTTGTTTGCCCATTCTGTCATCCGTTCCGTTTCGTCGCGGCAGAAGTCCAGGGTCTGGAGCCTTACTCCATTCTGGGAGTCAACAAGCTGAACAGCTTCCCTGGGCACTCCTAGACCGAATTCCACCTCGGGACAGATCGGAAGGAATTCTACAGCACTGCCGAGGGAATCACTGATATGTGGAGTCAGCTTGCTCTCACCGTCATAGCGGACGTTCCTGCCAAGAAGGCAGGCACTGACGCCGACAAGAGGTTTTACCTTCAATTCTCAGTACTCCACGGCAAAGAAGCGGCTCAGTGGACCTTGCCCTCCCGCTTCCTCTCTTCGAGCACCTCCTCCGCTACTGCGAAGGGAACTGCTTCGTAGTGCTCGAAATGCATCGTGAAAGCGGCTCTGCCCTGGGTGCTGTTCCTGAGGTCTGTCGCATACTGGAACATTCCGGCCAGCGGAACCCGCGCCTTAATGACCTTGGCATTGCCCTGGTCATCCATGCTGGTCACAGTGCCCCGCTTGGAATAGAGACCGCTGGTTACAGCTCCGGCGTACTCTTCCGGACTCACTACGTTAAGACTCATTACCGGCTCAAGCAGAAGAGGACCACACTTCATGAAAGCCTTGGAAAAGGCTTTCGAAGCGCATGTCCTGAAGGCCATCTCGGAGGAATCAACATCATGAGAAGAACCATCGGTGAGAGTGACCCTGACATCAACTACAGGGAAGCCGGCATAGACCCCTCTGGCCATGGCATCAATCATGCCCTTCTCAATTGCAGGGATGTACTCTCTGGGGATCCTCCCGCCTGTGATCTTGTCCACGAACTCGAAGCCGCCCCCGGCGGGCAGCGGTTCAAGAGTGAAGACGATATGAGCGTACTGCCCCTTGCCGCCGGTCTGCTTCACGTATCTCTCGTTCCAGTTGACACTGCTGCGAATGGTTTCTCGGAAGGCGACCTGGGGGATCCCGGTCTCGACTTCAACCTGGTACTCCCTCCTCAGTCTATCGAGGATGATCTCCAGATGCAGCTCCCCCATGCCTGAGATAATAGTCTCGGATGTCTCCGGGTCCGTCTTCACAATGAATGTCGGATCCTCTTCGGAGAGTCTCGCCAGGGCATTGCCAAGCCTGTCCCTGTCAGATCTCTTCTGCAGCTTGATGGAGATGCTGAGTACAGGCGCTGGAAACTCGATGGCCTCGAGTACGATGGGATTCTTCTCACAGGTGATCGTGTCCCCTGTTATCGTGTCGCTGAGACCAATGATTGCGCCTATTTCTCCTGTGTAGAGGGCGTCGATGGTCTCCTGCCGGTTGGCATGCATGCGCAGGATACGGCCGACTCTCTGCTTCTTTCTGAGTGTCGAGTTATAGACATAGGAACCGGAATGCAGTACACCGGAATATACCCGGATATAGATGAGCTTACCTATATGCTTGTCGGCAACCACCTTGAAAGCGAGAGCCGAGAGCCTACCCTCGTCCTTCGGCAGTCTCTCCGCCTCATGCCCCTCCAGGCACCTGCCACTGATGGGTGGCAGATCAAGAGGACTGGGTAGGTATGCGACAACAGCATCTAGAAGCCTCTGGATGCCCTTGTTCTTGTAGGCGCTGCCGCATAGTACGGGGCAGAGCAGATGCGAATGGGTTGCTTTCCTGATCGCCGCAGTGAGTTCACTGTTGGCGATGTGCTCTCCCTCACAGAACTTCTCGAAGAGAGTCTCATCCACCTCGCTAACCTTTTCAAACAGTTTTTTTCGACACTGATCGGTCTGCTCCCGCATCTCCTCAGGTACAGGTTCTTCCCTGTAAGTCATCCCGCTGTCCGCTTCGTCAAAATAAACCGCGCAGTTATCGACCAGGTCGATAATGCCTTCGAAATGGCTTTCGCGCCCTATCGGGATGGTTACAGGAATGGCATTTGCTCCGAGCTGCTTCTGAATTGACTTGACCACTCCGAGGAAATCTGCTCCGGCACGGTCCATCTTATTGACGAAGGCGATCCTCGGGACCGAGTACTTCTCTGCCTGCCTCCATACGGTCTCGGACTGTGGTTCAACACCGCCCACTGCGCAGAAGAGAGCGATCACACCATCGAGAACTCTGAGGCTTCTTTCAACCTCAACTGTGAAATCGACATGCCCGGGAGTATCGATGAGGTTCAGCATATGATCACGCCACACTGTTGCGGTGGAGGCACTGGTGATCGTGATGCCTCTCTCCTGCTCTTGCTCCATCCAGTCCATCGTGGCCTTGCCGTCATGAACTTCGCCAAGCCTGTGGGACTTGCCCGTGTAGTAGAGTATCCTCTCGGATACGGTTGTCTTGCCGGCGTCTATGTGCGCCATGATACCAATGTTCCTGACGCGTTCCAGCGGGAATTCTCTTGACATTTCTCACTCCATCATACCCGCAGAGGCACTCTAAACGTACAGCGCGGATGGGGGTTCAAGTGTATACTCAGAATAGGATAATATAATCTCCATCCCCTGATTTCGCCCGTGAGGGCATTTACACTGATGAACCGGGGCACACCAAACTGCTGAATCGGCTTCATGGGATTTGTATCAACTCGAAATGCTTAAACTGATTCCCACTTGAAGCTCAGGCGGGGCTGATCGTTTATTGACATCGGCTCGGTTGTTCAGATATTCGATTTGGGAGGTATTTTATGAGGTCAATCATCAGTTTCATTGTCCTCGGATCTCTAGCAGCAATATCCTTCGCCGAGACTGCATTCCAGACAGACTGGTCCCTCGGTCCAGGTGAACCGGGTCCCGTGGGCTCCCTGCAATCACGATTCAACCTCTGCTCCTCTATTGATTGGTTCGGCCAGGAGGGTCAGCTCACTCTCGGTGCGGACAGATCAGACTCACCCATCGTCATCGCGGAATTTGACAGTGATATAGGACCGCTCTGGGTCGCCGACATGGATGGGGACGGAGACCAGGATGTCCTTGGATGTGACAACGAGGAAATGACCGTGAAATGCTGGGAGAATCTGGATGGCATTGGTGAGACCTGGGGCATTCACACTCTTGCCGACCTGAGCGGGGTGAATACAATCACTTCCATATGCGCCGACGACTTCAACGGGGACGACCAGATGGATATCGCTATCAGCTACTTCTATGGCGCCAGCGTATTCCTCTGCGATGTCTGGCCTTCCCAATGGTACGGGGTACCTCTCGTCAACGGCCTGTGCGTCTACCAGATCCGGTCCTGTGACCTGGACGCGGACGGGGACCCGGACATCATCGCCAGGGTTGAGATCAGCTGGTACGGATCTCTAAATGTGTACGAGAATCTGGGCCTCGGCATGGACTGGGAGTGCCACTCAGGGGATTTCATCATCTCAGATTTTGAGCTTGCCGACATCGACGGCGATGGCGACGATGACGCAGCTGCAGCAAGGTACTGGGGTGGCGGGGTGGCTTGGTGCAAAAACACAGCTGGTATTGGTCTCGGGTTCACAATGATAAAGGAGGGAACCGGAGCCTATTCGGTGACTACGGGTGATTTTGACCGGGATGGGGACATAGATGTAGTAGCTGACTATGGAGCATTCCTGGAGTGGTACATTAATGATCTGCAAGCGAGTGAGGAATGGGAGGTTCGCCGGATTGAATCATCCGTTTCCCTTTACTGGCCGGATCTCGCTGCAGGGGATTTCGATCTCGATGGTGATATCGACATAGCGAGAAGAGCCACCGGACACTTCATTATGCACTGGAACAGCGGGGATGGAGCTGAGTGGGTTGAGGAGGCTGTATTCGACGCTGAATTGCACGGCGGTGAGATATGCTCCAGGGACATGGATCAGGACGGTATTACCGACATCGTAGCAAGCTGGGAGGACTCGGACCAGCTGAGATGGTACAGGCTCGCTTCGCATGCAGGAGTCGGTGAACTCGAATCGTCCATACTTTTCCTCCCCTCAGATCCCGATTGGGATCTCATCCAGTGGACAGGTGAAGAGCCGGTAGGAACCGATATCGCCTTCCAGGTAAGATCCTCCGACGATCCGACTGACTTGGGTGAATGGTCGGACACCATTACAGTCTCGGGCTCGAGCCTCCTGGGCATTCTCGATGATTTCGATAATTACTGCCAGTACAGAGTGTATCTATCCTCAGAGAACCCTCCGCTCTCACCGATACTCTCGGATTTCAGCCTTGTGTACAATCCACTCGATATCCAGGGTGCAACAGGTGGGTCCTGCCCACTACTGCACCCGGTTCTCCCCAATCCGGCAGCAGGCGGCGTGGAACTCGGTTATTACATTCCAGGATCAGCCGAAGTCTCGCTGATCGTGTTCGACCTTTCGGGCAGGGCAGTACAGATCATTGAAATGGGAGAGCTTTCTGAAGGTGAATATCGCTATATCTTCACCGGGGAACCTCCTGGAGTCTATCATGTCATGATGTCTTCAGGTGATTATTCAGTAACAAGGAGCTTCGTGATCATCTGAGTATATCGAGCCAGGCGAATCCCAGCCTTCAGTTCTCTCCTCCAGAGATAGCTGTTCCGCTATCTGTGGGGATCCCGAGGGGTCAGACCGGTCCATTTCTCAACAGCCTCAATGAATTCCTGGGGATTTATAGGCTTGCTGACGTAATCGTCCATCCCCGCATCAAGGCATCTGTCCCTGTCCTCTTTCATTGCATGGGCGGTCATTGCGATGATCGGTGTCTGCGAGATGCGCTCAGAGGTGCTGTCCCGGATCAGAGCCGTAGCCTCGAATCCATCCAGAACAGGCATCTGCACATCCATGAGCACGATGTCGTAGTGACGGGCTTCCAGGGCCTCGACTGCTTCCCGGCCGTTCTCGACCGTATCCGATGTAAAACCGGCCTTCTGCAGTATCTTCTGCGCCAGCATACGGTTGACCGCATTATCCTCGGCAAGGAGTATCCTGATACCTTTCTTCTTCTCCTCCGGGATGGAGTACTTCGTCAGTATCTTCCCGGCCCTCCTGCGTTCAGGATCTGCATTTATGCCTTTGACCACCTTCATGCAGTCAAGCAGAAGTGACTGCTTGATCGGCTTGGTCAGGTAAGCTGCAAAACCGATCTTCTCCATGATTGCGGCATGACCCTTCTGACCGATGGAAGTGAGCAGGACGAGCACAGTACCGGCTAGCGCAGGATCCTCCTTGATCCTCGTCCCAAGTTCCTCCCCGTCCATGCCAGGCATCTGCATGTCGAGCATGGCCATCTCGAAGGGTTCGTTCCTTTCTATGGCCCGGTGGAGTTCGACCAGTGCTTCCGGACCTCTGGAAACTTCTTCGTAAGGGCACTCCAGAGAGCGGAGCATTTCCCTGAGCACATAGCGGTTCGTACTGTTGTCATCGACTATCAGTACTCTGGTGCCCTTGATACTCTCGGGAATGGCAAACCTTGCTGCCTTGTCCAGCGGCTGCTTCTCAAATCCAGCCGTGAACCAGAAGGTTGATCCTTCTCCTTCAACACTGTCTACACCGATCTCCCCGCCCATCAGTCCGGCAAGCTGTCTGCAGATCGTCAGACCAAGCCCTGTCCCCCCGTATTTCCTGGTAGTTGATCCGTCAGCCTGTGTGAAGGATTCAAAAATGTTCTCCCTTCGCCCCTCAGGTATCCCGATACCCGAATCGGAAACGGCAAATCTCAGCTTCACTCCGGATTCGTCCTCATCCACCAGCGTGACTTTCACAGAGACCTCGCCGTCAGAGGTGAACTTGATGGCATTCCCGATAAGATTGACGAGAACCTGCCTCACTCTCAGTGGGTCACCTCTGAGCAATGCGGGTACCTCGTGATCTATGATGCAGCCGAATTCCAGGCCTTTGTCATATGCTCGGAGAGCGACCAGATCGCTGAGATCCTCGAGCGTGATGCGAAGGTCGAAATCAATGATATCCATGTCAAGCTTGCCGGCCTCTATTTTCGAGAAATCAAGGATATCGTTAATTATCCCGAGCAGGGCCTCAGCGCTCCGGGAGACCGTCTCGGCATAATCTCTCTGTTCCCTGTCAAGATCGGTATCCAGCAGAAGACCGGTCATCCCGATGATACCGTTCATTGGAGTTCGTATCTCATGACTCATGCTGGAGAGGAATGTACTCTTAGCCTGGTTCGCCTCCTCAGCTTTCTGACCGAGCTGTCTGGCCTCCGAAGCTGCAGTCTCCAGACTTTCGTTCGCCACGAGCAGTTCACGGGTCTGCTCCTCGACCTTATTCTCGAGATCTCTGGAGTACTCGTTGACTCTGTCCTGTCTTATCCCGCCAAATCTGGCGAAGAGACCGAGAAAGAGGGGGGCAGTATCGATTATCCAGAGCAGATGATTCGTCGACTGCACATGAGCTATAGCTGAGAGAGATACATATCCTGAAACACTGAAGCACTCGATGAGAGTCGCCACTACCGGGAACATGAACCCGAACAGAGCGCCGTATAACGTGTAGTTTCCAGCTTCAGTGCGGAATGGCTTCTTCATGACCCTCCAGCCTGATTCAAGAGCGTATTTCATAATAACGGAATCAGACTGCCCTGCACAGCCCGCATAAGTCTTCTGCAGCCCATCTTATGGACTTTTAAGGACTCCCTCAATAGTCGGTCATTAAGTACACATACCGCCTGCAGACATCAAATGATGAATATCTGAATGGGCATTCATTGAGCTTGGCATCGGAGCTGTTCGTCCCGGGGCTGTCAGATCTCCCTGATCAGATCAGAAAATGGCGTAGATGAACGGTGCCAGGGGCGACCCCTGCGAGAGGACAAGTACGAGACTGAGGAGAACGAGTACGATTATCACAGGTGTAAGCCACCATTTCTTGCGGGTCTTGAGAAC
>JAOZQW010000008.1:4548-7937 GCA_029932015.1 Candidatus Fermentibacteraceae bacterium | reverse complement strand
GATATTATCCTTGATCCAGCAACGAACCAGGGCTTGCGGGTCTTGAGAAAACCCCAGATCTCCTTAACCTTTCCCATTCTCCCTCTCTCAGTATGGTTTATCCGGTCTGCCGCATGGACCGTCCGGGTCTACTTCATGCCAATATGAATCCTGGTCCTTCCTGAATCCAAGACCAAGAGGATCTTTCCCGGCAAGCCTCATGACAAGTCCGGTCAGTGTCACTCCTATGAAGAAGACCAGTGTCAGCAGTACATTGGTCATGATGAAGCCCGGCACATGTGCGAACTTCATCCATATCCACTCGACAGGTCCCAGGATTCCAGGCAGGAAGAGGCCGGAGAGCAGGAAGAATCCACCGATGGCAGCCGTGTATGGCCATGCACTGAATCCCCGCAGCACAAGCAGGAGAGTTACCGCGGTGCAGGCCATAGCCATGACCAGACCGAACTTCACGAGTTTCTGCCTCTCGCTCACAGGTCAGTCCAGCTCGTAGACTTCACGCCAGTCCGTCCTCTCCTGAAGCTCAGGCTGCTCCTCCTTGAGAAGTACGCAGTCACCGAGAGCAAGCATGTCCATCTGGGTCCGCATGAAGCAAAGATAGGCATCATGGGGAGAGCAGACGATAGGCTCCCCCCTGACATTGAAACTCGTGTTAATGATAAGGCCGCAGCCTGTCTTTTCTTCGAAGCTTTTAATGAGCCTGTGGTATCTCGGGTTCCGCTCGGTATCGACGGTCTGGACCCTTGCTGAGTAGTCGACATGCGTTATTGCAGGTACGTCAGACCTGGGCACCTTCAGCTTCTCCGTCCCAAAGAATCTCTGCTGTTCAGGAGTAAGCTCAATCCTCCTCGAGGGCTGTACCGGTGCTACAAGAAGCATATACGGGCTGGGACAGTCCATCTCGAAATAGTCGGATACTCTCTCCTCAAGCACTGATGGGGCAAATGGTCTGAATGACTCCCTGTACTTGATCTTGAGGTTCATGCGTGACTGCATCTCGGGGCTTCTGGCATCCCCGATTATGGACCTGTTGCCGAGTGCCCTCGGACCGAACTCCATTCTGCCGCTGAACCAGCCCACGACCTTGCCGTCGATGATGGCATCTGCAACTGTATCGATGGCGGCGGTCTCCTCCAGCTTCTTATAGGGATAGCCCTTTTCCTTCAGCCAATCCTCAATACTTCCATTGTCCCATGCAGGACCCAGCAGGGAGCCCTGCTGCAGATCATGGATCCCGTCCACTTCACGCTGCCCGTTCAGCACCTGATGCCATGCGAAAAGCGCAGCTCCAAGCGCACCTCCGGCATCACCTGCAGCAGGCTGGATCCATATCCTGTCGAAAATACCCTCGCGGAGAATCTTCCCATTGGCAACGCAATTCAGAGCGACTCCGCCTGCGAGGCAGAGGCTGCTCTTTCCGGTCTCCCGCCTGGCATGCCTGGCGGTTCTGAGCATTACCTCCTCGGTCACCGCCTGTACTGAGGCAGCAAGGTCCATTTCCCTGGCCGTCAGTTCGCTTTCGGGCTCCCTTGGTGGCCCTCCAAAGAGCTTATGGAACTTCCGGCTGGTCATTGTCAGCCCCTGGCAGTAGTTGAAGTAGTCCATGTTCATCCTGAAGCTGCCGTCCTCACGGAGGTCCATGAGCTCCTCGAGAATGAGACCGGCGTATTTCGGCTCGCCATAAGGAGCCAGCCCCATGACCTTGTACTCACCGGAATTGACCTTGAATCCGGTGTAATAGGTGAATGCCGTATAGAGGAGGCCCAGACTGTGAGGGAAGTGAAGTTCACGCATCAGCTCGATCCGATTGCCTGTGCCGGTCCCCCAGGATGCGGTGGCCCATTCACCTACGCCATCCATCGTGATCACTGCCGCCTCAGGGAACGGACTGGGAAAGAAAGCGGAGGCGGCATGGGACTGGTGGTGCTCAGGGTAGATCATCTCCCCCTCAAACCCGCCAAGCTCTTTCCGGATCATGTCCCCCATCCAGAGCTTCTCCCTGAGCCAGAGGGGCATGGACTTCAGGAATGATGGAAGACCCGATGGTGCGAAAGTGAGATATGTCTCCAGGAGCCGCTCGAACTTCAGGAAAGGCTTGTCATAGAAGGCTACATGGGTGATCTCATCACTGCCGATACCGCCCTGTTCAAGGCAATAGGAGATGGCGCTATGGGGAAAGGCATGGTCGTGCTTCCTGCGCGAAAAGCGCTCTTCCTGTGCGGCCGCAATGATACGCCCATTGTGCACGAGGCACGCGGCGGAATCATGGTAGTAGGCGGAGATGCCAAGGATCCAGTTATCGATTTTCTCATCCTCCGGGATCAACAGGCAGAACCTTCAATCTGTCAATACTGTGTGATGCGAGCGGAAGATAAACACCCTCCCGGCGCCATACAACAGCAGGTATCCAATGTGCTGCCCCGTGTATGATGCTATACCTGTGACAGCCTTACATAGGGTATAGTTCTCTGCATTCATAGCAACGGGGAGAGGGGTTCCTGATTGAGTAAGGACAAGCTGAGCAACAGTACCGTGCGTACACTGCAGATAACGGTTATCTCAATCGGCGCTCTTCTTTTACTGGTCGCACTACTCGCAAATGTCCTCGGTCTGAGCACGGGGGATGGACTGAGCAGGAACCAGATCGCATTCGGAGCTGCGGGACTGGCCCTGATCGGGGCCGGTCTCCTCGGCAGAAGGTTCCCCGGATTCTACAGGGGCGCGGCAGTGATGCTTCTCAATATCGTTATCATTATCATTCTTGTCGATTTCCTTGCGCTTGTCATGGTCAAGCTTATCGACCCCGAAAGATTCATTGACCGGGCGGATAAACTCGAGCATGGCCTCGATGAGGAGAATGAGCGCGGTGTAACTATCAGCTCATATGTACCCTATGTTCTCTGGCGCTCTGAACCCTCCTACGAGGGGGATCCTGTAACGATCGACGGCGCCGGCAGACGGATCACTCCGGGTAGTTCACAGGCTGAAGACGCCTTCAGGGTATTCATGTTCGGCGGTTCAGCAATATGGGGAGCCAATGTCGAAGATTCCTGCACTGTTCCGGCATACCTGCTCGATGCCCTCGAGCTTGAACTTGGGCGGCCAGTCTCGATGCAGAACCTTGCTCAGAACGCGCACACTTCGACACAGGAGATCATCGAACTCATGCTTGAACTCAGGAAGGGGAACATTCCCGACCTTGTCATTTTCTACGACGGATACAACGATGTCTGGGGTGCCTGTGAATCGGGGATTCCAGGAATGCATCATTCCTACGAGGCCATAGCAGCGAGGATAGAGGGCAGGGATGCAGGATTCCAGTCTATCCCGGCATCAAGACTGCTCCTTCAGAATTCCAACATATGGCTTCTTATAACTTCCCTTCGCGG
>JAOZQW010000008.1:0-4538 GCA_029932015.1 Candidatus Fermentibacteraceae bacterium | reverse complement strand
CAATGAGAGCCTCCTCTTCACCAGTACAGAGGTGAGCAACTATGTCACGATGGGTATTGATATGGATCGTCTGGCAGAAGCGATAGTCGAAGTTTACTTCGACAACTGCTCACTGGTCGAACATCTCTCCCTGGCATACGGATTTGATGCCGTCTTTGTATGGCAGCCTGTACTCTGGTGCGGCGAAAAGCCTCTGACCGTCGAGGAGCAGGATATCTGGAACGGTACTGCGGAAGGCCTGTACTCGGTAGGCAGCGACATGGCTCTCAGAGATCTCATGAGCGCCTCTTATGGCATCTATGAGTCCGGTCTCCCGGACTCTGCGAAGTATCTCTCGCTCCATTCAGTCTTCGATTCCGTGGAAGAGCAGGTCTACACCGATTTCACGGGAGCCCATATTACTCCTGCAGCTAACAGGATGATCGCAGGGAAGCTGCTTGATATCCTTGTCGGACATGGGTACATCAATGGAGAACAGATCGATACAATAGAGATCGAAGAATAGGGATCCGGAGATTAAGGATACAGGGATCAGTGACTCCCCCGTCAGGACTCCGGTAGCTTATCCGGACTAATTGATCTCGGGCTGCAGCTCTTCCTCATCATCGTCGCCACCGCGGCCGAAGAAACCTCCGATTTTGCCAAGGATACCCTTGCCGGCCTTGTCTTTCGCAAGGCTCTTCGCATCACCCAGCAGACCCGACACTATATGCTTTGTGGTCGAGTAGACCGTCTTGAACCTGGGATAGAGATCTACTTTCCCGGAGATGAGCGTAACGCTGCAGTAGTTCTCGGCTATCATCGATACTCTCGTCAGCAGAGCGGCATTCACGAAACCATCGGCAATAGAGCTGGTTATCCTCCCGAGGAACGGAATACCCTTGAGACCATCAGAAGCGAGCTTGGAGAACAGCTCCTCGGTCAGATATTCCACACTCTCGGAGCCTCCTATGACTGTACTGTAGTAGACCATCCTGCCGATAGTGAGAAGATCCTTCGGAGACACTCTTCCTGAGTAGAGGACGAATGTGTCCTTTATCAGGTTGGTGCCTGAGGTGAGAATAAGAACGGCATCAAGGAAGCCGTTCTGAGAAATGGTCGAGCCGTAGAATATCCTCCTGACATAACCCTTCCGAAGCCTGTCACATTCCGCATTCAGCGCTTTGACAGCCTTGTCGTACTGCTCCCTCTCGCTCATTGAGGTATCGAAGGTGAAGCCGCTGCTCCTGAGGTAGGAGTTCTTTCGGAAGAGGACGAGACGTCTGGATATCAGTGCATCCTCATCGCTCTCCTTCTCGACCGGACCGGGATTCCTCGGCATGAGAAGTATTCGCAGGAGCGGCACGACAAGGAGCCAGATGAAGACCGCTGACAACGCTGCCAGAACCGCATATCCCAGGATCGGGCTAACCGAAAAGGCCGAGTCGAAAAGCAGGACAGCCTCCCTGACAACGAAGTACAGCAGGAAGAGAGAAAAGAAGAATGCTAGCCTTCCCAATGTTTTCATGAACACTTCCCTCCCGATAGGCGTGATATGCTCAATGCTGAGAACAGGTCCCAGGAAGCCTTCTGAATGCAGGCTTCAGGATTCTGCTCTGCATCATTGACCAGTTCCAGGATTTCTATGTGAATATTGTCCGGTTTGAGGAATTCATCCAGACCAGCTATGGAGGAGAGTCACTCTGGACGAAATTAGGGGTTCCTGCTAACCGAAGCAGGCTGGCCTCTGGCTCTCATATGTGGTGAGGTGAGTGTCACTCGGTGGGATCAGATATATTATGCAAGAAGTATTGCATTGACATAACGTTCACTATTCTGTACCTTACGATTGTTATAGACCAGTATATTGGACGTTAGCCCTAACCAATGGAAGACTTATGGAGCAACGTAATGCAAACCACTACAGGCTTCCGATACCTGTCCAGCATCTTCTGAGGAAGCTGGGGCAGGATATTCGGAATGCGCGGAGACGCCGTCGTATACCTACCAGTGTTCTGGCTGAACGTGCATCCATCAGCAGGACAACCCTGCTTAAACTCGAAAAGGGAAATCCCGGTGTTTCGCTGGGCATATTCGCAACTGTGCTTTTCTCCCTTGGAATGAGTGACCGTCTGGCTGATCTGGCTGATGCGCGTCATGATCAGACAGGCATTGCCATCGAGGATGAGAGTCTTCCCGAGCGTATCCGAAAGCGAAGGAAATGAGTCAGCCGATTATTTTCCATATGGATATTCAGGGAGAAACTCAACTGGTCGGCCGATTATGGGGTCATTCAAGAGGAGACCGGCAGAGTGCTACATTCGAGTACGACAGGTCCTGGCTGGTCAATCCGCACAGGTTTCCCCTGGAGCCTGCCCTGAAACTTGGTCCGGGTCCCTTTCATACTTCATCGGATAAGACTCTGTTCGGAGCCATCGGGGATTCCGCACCGGATAGATGGGGTCGGGTACTAATGAGGCGACAGGCAAGGCATCTGTCGAGAAAGGAAGGACATCCACCCGGCTTTCTGACGGAGATGGATTATCTGGTCCGTGTGGAGGATGAGGTAAGACAGGGAGCTCTGCGGTTCTCCTACGATGAAAGTGGTCCGTTCCTCACTCAATATCAAGGCAGTGCGATCCCACCTCTGATCGAATTGCCAGGGCTGCTGACTGCAGCGGACCATATAAGCGCCAATAGCGATACTGAAGAAGATATCAGGCTTCTTATGGCGCCGGGGTCATCGCTTGGTGGAGCCAGACCGAAAGCTTCTGTCAGAGACCGCCTGGGGAACCTGGCATTGGCAAAATTCCCATGTAAGTCGGATGAAATGAGTACCGAGCTATGGGAGGCTGTTGCTCTGACACTTGCTGAGCAGAGTGGGATATCGGTCCCCGAGTGGAATAAGATATCGGTTGCAGGCAGAAGCATATTGCTGCTCGAAAGATTTGATCGGGATGGCTGTGTCCGGATCCCTTTTCTATCGGCGATGAGCATGATAGGCGCGAGAGACAATGAGGTGCGAAGCTACCTGGAAATAGCCGATGCTCTTCGAATGCATGGAGCAAGGCCGCGAAGGGATATGCTGAGGCTCTGGCGGCGCATGGTCTTCAATATCCTCATATCAAATGTTGATGATCACATGAGGAATCATGGATTTCTCTATGAGGGATCCCTCGGTTGGATCCTCTCTCCGGCCTACGACCTGAACCCGACTCCAGAGGATATAAGTCCCAGAATTCTCTCGACAGCCATCACCTATGACGATGCGACAGCCTCTCTTGAAAACGCGTTCGAAGTGGTGGACTACTTCGAGATCGATCTCAACAGGGCAAGGGAAATCGCAGCTCAAGTAGGCATGGCTGTCAAACGCTGGCGTACTGAGGCCAGGCGATTCAATCTGCCCGAGCATGAGATAGAACGAATGGAATCGGCATTCGAACACAAGGATCTGGCACTAGCTCTGACCTAGCTGTGCGGGTGCGAGCGAACATCGGTATCAGAGTCGTCCAGCAGGATTCAGCTACTCATCGTCCTCGATGCTTTCCATGGCTGTCTTTCTGTCAAACCCCACGAACCATCGGTTCTTCTTCTTCGCCGGATGAAGACTGAGCCAGAGGTCGTCAGGCAGGTAGACTCTGGTCCCGCAGTACTCGCAGGTGACGAGGCGTTCCGTTCCGTCGATCATCAGTGAACCACCGCATTGGGGGCAGCTGTAGGCTACCGGGCTCGACACCTCGGACTTGCCCTGTTCATAGCCCCCCTCGGGCCAGGCTCCGGCAACAAGTCTTGCTCCGGGGACCGCTGAAGCAAACCAGTCGGGAGCCTTGAAGACAGGCATCCTGGATCCGCAGTCAGGGCAAGTCAGTTCGGTCTGTCCAGGCGTGTACTCATTCTCCATGTCGAAATCCCGTTTGCACTCCCTGCAGTAGGGAGTTAAAGCGCCATAGAGGAATGTCATGTTGAAGTGACCGAAGATGTTACTGGATGATCCCTCTCCCGGCTTGAATCCGGCAACTTCACCGCTCACGTCCTCCAGGAGGTCCTTCCAGACATCCTCAGGAAAGTCGATATCCGACTGGCAGCTTCCGCAGCGGAGCTTTCTGTAGGGGCCATCGACATGAATGGGGGAATCGCAGCGGGGGCACTTTATACTCATCTCAAACATCGCCCAGAGCATTCTGCTTCCTTTCAGCAATTACTTCCTGTTCGGTCCGAAGTACTCAGCCCCGCTTCAACCTCGCGGCAAGCAGTGTGAAATCATCGTAGTAGCTTCTGGAGCCGTGGTATTGGCAAACATCCTCTTCCAGTATCGTCAGCAGATCAGCAAGAGGAATGTTCCGGTTCCGGGATACGAGTTCAATTATCCTCTTCTCACCGTATTCCTCGTCCTCATTGTTCATCGCCTCGGACACACCGTCCGTGTACATGAAGAGCATGTCACCCGGTCTGAGGGGAAGCACTCCCTCGCGGTAGGATGCGTCCTCGATGACGCCGAAGAGAAGCCCACCCTCGTTGAGCATCTGAAGTCTACCAGCCGCACTCATGAGGAATGGAGT
>JAOZQW010000495.1 GCA_029932015.1 Candidatus Fermentibacteraceae bacterium | reverse complement strand
ATCCGGAAATGGGCTGTCTCCCAGAATGAGACCGGGGGTCAGGTTCAGAGAGAGTCTGCTGCTGAGGTCAATTAGAGTATGGACTCCAAGTCCCCACCTGGAGTGCCAGCCACCATTGAGCCAGCTCCCGAAATGAAAGACTGGTCCGAGATACAACCCCTCATCCAGAGTGAAAAGCCAGCCCAGCTCTGAAGAAACGTCCAGCTTCCGCTCAGGACCATCGGAAGGACCCACCGGGTAACCCAGCGTGAAGTCTGCAACCGCGAATGAGGAGCGACCCTCCCCTGGTCCGAAAGGAAGGAAACCCCCTGCCTGGGCGGTTAGTAACCCCGCAGACATGATGATGAGCAGCAAAAGGACATTGCGAACAGGCATGAAAACCCGCCTCCCTATCGCAGTACCATACTAAACAGATGGAGAGCGGCCACCGCCAGAGGGAGCAGCACTCTGATCAGAGACAAGTTATCGATTGCAGCTCAAGCTGTTGATGATCGAGCAGGTTCAGTGAGGAAGAAGTCTGTATACACTTGATCATTATAAGTGCTGGTTCATCTCTCGCATGTCTGGATAAAGATTGAGAATGAAGGCATCGCTGTTTCGGTCAGCTCACTTCTCGAGGATTCCGCGGATCTTGGATTCCAGATCACTGAAGACGTAGGGTTTCTGAAGGAAGCCTGCCAGAGGTTTCCCGGCAAATCGCTGAATAACATCCTGTTCATTGTAACCGCTGGAGATCAGCACACAAACATCCTCCCGCACCCTCCGTAGTTCCCTGAAGGCCTCTTCACCGTCAAGATGCGGCATAGTAAGGTCGAGTATGACCAGATCAATTGCATCCGAGTGTTTGCGGAATATCTCCAGGGCTTCAAGGCCGTCAAATGCGATCAGTACATCGTATCCAAGGCGCTCGAGCATCCGCTTCCCAATGGATAGTACCGTCTCTTCATCATCGACCAGAAGAACTGTCCCGCTGCCGCTCCAGTGCTTCTTTCCTTCAGCCAGTCCCTCTCCTGCCATCTCTTCAGGATGAGGACATACCGGGATCAGAACTTTTATAGAGGTTCCTCTGCCAAGCTCACTGTAAACCTTGATAGTGCCATTATGCCCGCGTACTATCCCCAGAACAGCTGAGAGACCAAGCCCGCGACCGGTGAACTTCGTTGTATAGAACGGATCGAAAAGTTTGAGCTGAGTCTCTTCATCCATACCGGCACCGGTATCGGTCACTTCCAGGTAAACATACTGACCCTCCGGAAGTGATTCATCGATATATGCACTGGCAAGGTACTTATGGTCGCAATCCATGGCTCCGGTCGTTATCGATACAACTCCGCTTGTCCTGTCGATCGCTTCTGAAGCATTGGTGACAAGATTCATGATTATCTGTCTGATCTGAGTTGGATCCGCTTCGATATA
>JAOZQW010000494.1 GCA_029932015.1 Candidatus Fermentibacteraceae bacterium | reverse complement strand
GAAAATGGCAGGGATACGACCATATCGCCGATCGCGTCCCATCTCATGAGGAGTATTCGCCTTAAATCCTCTCCGGGGGGTATCCTGCTGACGACGTCCCCGCCGACCCGGGCAAGTAGTGCTGACTTCAAGAAGCGTCGACCAGCCGATTCCAGCTTCTTCAGATTCCCTCGCCCCACTGTCCCTCCCCGATGAAATCCTCCAGCGGTCCCGCTCATGGTCCTTGTTGTTCTCATCAATTTCATTAAGCGGGATACATTCCTGTCCGGTGCAATATGCTCAGACCTCCGCGTGAGGCAACCCTGGGTGCGTCATTTTCACTCCAGACACAGATCAAGGGAGTTTCAAGAGGCCTGAGTCATTCGCGCAGATGCCGCTCTCTCTGTATGTTTCGCCCGCACTCAGCATATGGCATGGACTATGCTTGTGATTTCGGTAACAATCTGAAGGGAGGCCAGAATATGGCCGTTGCGAAGATAGCTGGCAGCAAGATAAAGGATGCAGCCGCATCCTCAGACAAAATAGCCCTCGTTGATTTCGGTGCAGCCTGGTGCGGACCATGCAAGATGCTGGAGCCTGTCCTCGAAAAGGTTTCAGAAGAGATCTCTGATCAGGTTGCTTTCTACTCTGTTGATGTGGACGCCAGTCCGATGGAGTCATCCAGTTTCAACATCCGTGGAGTACCAACGATGATAGTGTTCCATAAAGGCCAGGAAATAGATCGTATGGTCGGATTCAGGGACAAGAACGCCCTTATCTCACACCTCAAGCAGCTGGCGGAGGATAAGCTCGGCTCCTGAGTCAGACCCCTGGAGGTTTGATCAATGCTAGATCTCAAGACTGGTATCGTCCCTCCCGGAAGAGCATCCGGGGGGGAGCGGGACCTTATCATTGCAGGCGGCGGTCCTGCAGCACTGGCAGCAGCACTCTATGCCGCCAGGTACGACATTGAGCATGCAGTTATTGAGAGCTATCAGCCTGGCGGGCAGGCGGCTCTCACCGCTCTGATAGAGAACTATCCCGGCATAGAGAACATCTCTGGAGGAGAGCTCGCAGGAGCATTCAGGAAGCAGGCGGTTAAGTGGGGCGCGGTCTTCGAAAGCGGAAGCGTCCTCTCGGCTGCTTTGCAGGATGACAGGATCTGCGTAAAAACCGATTCCAGCGAGTATTCGGCGAGAAGCCTGATAATCGCAACAGGTGCTGCTCCCGCGAAGCTGGGCATCCCGGGAGAGGACGAGTTCTACGGCAGAGGCGTCAGCTACTGCGCAACATGTGACGCTCCCTTCTTCAGGGACAGGCATGTCGTAGTGGTCGGTGGCGGGGACAGTGCGGTAAAGGAGGCTCTCCATCTGGCGGGAGTCGTTTCAGGACTGACCCTGATCCATCGCAGAGACAGGCTGCGGGCAGAGCCCTACCTTTC
>JAOZQW010000493.1 GCA_029932015.1 Candidatus Fermentibacteraceae bacterium | reverse complement strand
CTGGTCCTGCATGCCCATAGCGTAAGGTCGACAGCTGCGATAAACCTCTCATCAACGGACTTGTCCATCATCATGTCCCGGCGTATACTCCGCCCGACAGACTGGTCGCGGGGTGCAGGAAGACGGTGAGAATCCGTCACGGTAGCGCCACTGTAACCGGGGACCGAACCCCATCAGCCACTGCCCAGGGCGGGAAGGCGGGGGAAGGGATGATCCGGGAGTCAGGATACTGCACCGCGGCTTTGGAATTGTGGTCCCCGCATCAGGGACTCTCTTCCGGGCTTACCTCCGCGGCCGCAACGAGCCGCAGGAGGTATTTCTTTGGTGTATATGCTGACGATCCTGGCGCTGTTCCAGGTCCGTCTCCAGATATCAGATGCAACTGGTTATCCGGTGGCCGGCGCTTCAGTCTGCTGCGACAGCGTTCTCCTCTCCCTGTCAGCGATGGACGGGACGTTTGAACTCCCTTTCGAGACTGATTCGATAGAAGTATCTGCAGTTGGCTATGCTCCATGGAATGGTCCTGTCCCTCCAGAGGGGATCCTCATACTTGAAACCGTCCCTGTACCTTCCGGGATGGTCATCAGCGTAACCGCTTCTCGCGGAGGGCTCCGTGACCTCTATCCATCAACCACAGTGCTTGGTCCCGAGGATATCGAACACATCTACACATGTGGTCTCAGAGCTCTCAGCAGCAGGAGCAGCGGGATATTCGTCAGGCAGTACGGCGGCGCAATGCCGGTAGTTTCGATATCCATCAGGGGCACATCGGCAGCTCATTCAGGCTACTATGTCGACGGGCATCCTGTAGGAAGCTCTATGAACGGTCTTCCCGGGATGACACTTGATCCAGCTGTATTCGGGGCCCTGGAAGTAGCCAGGGGAGGTGGTTCTGGCCTTCTCAGAAGCGGTATGGCCGGTGCGCTCAATTTTCTTCCTGAATCGCAAAATCGGGCGCCCCGCATAGAGTTATCCGCTGATGACAGGGGGGGGTGCAGAGTATCAGGAGCTGTCTCGACAGGCTCAGGCAGGCTTGCTGTGAGCCTGACGAGGATGGTCGGTCTGATGGACAGTGAAGCCCTATCGGCCACAGCACTCCTTACGGGGAGGGAGGGAGCTCTCAGGTTCGGCCTGCTGGCTTCCGGTTCCGGTGGTGAAACCGAGTCCCCTGAATGGACCGCCCCGACTGATGCGACAAGGCATCTTTACTCACTTGATGGCTGGCTCAGATACAGGACCGGAAGACTGGGACTCTCCGGGGATTTCGGAGCAAGGAGGATGCTCTACAGTTCGACTTCCCCATCGATTATCGATGATGACCACAGTGAGGTTAATAGCGCTGTCACTCTTGAATACGATCCGGATGTGCCTCTCCTTGACCTCAGACTGGCCATCTCTGCCGATCACGACATTCTTCGCAGTA
>JAOZQW010000183.1 GCA_029932015.1 Candidatus Fermentibacteraceae bacterium | reverse complement strand
ATGCAGGACGAGGGAGCATGGGAGACCAACCTCACCCCATCGACCCCGACTGCTCCCTTTGCCTTCAGCATCGAGGCCACGGATATCTACACCCTTACAGCTGCATCTGACATCGATGTCTGCCTGACCATCCTCAGAGACACAAGGGAGGGCCTTGATTTCCTTGCCTACAACGATGATTCTCCAGACCCTGAAATGGGTTCAGACAGTTACATAGAGACCGTGCTGACCCCCGGCAACTACATTGCACTGGTGAGCGGCTATTACGATGGAGACGAGGATGAGGTCTCCTTCATGTTTGAGGCGCTTGAATCGGACCTCCCTGATCTTCGGGTCGGAAGGGCGACCGAGGCCAGGATCTCCTTTGAAAACCCCTACGCCTTTTTCCGCTTCGACGTCAGTGCTGCAAATGTCTACGAGATCACTGCGGAGGACGATGATCTCGATCCTGTGATAGAGGTTTTTCTCCCGGACGGGACTGCTCTTTATGACGATGACGGAGGCGGTGAATTGAACTCGCTGCTTTCCATCTGCCCGACGGAGGCACAGAGCGGTTCATGTATTCTGAAGGTCATGTCCTACGCGGGCGAAGCAGCGGGTTCGATCACTGTCGAACTGCAGCGGTCCTCCATCAACTAGAACCGGGAAAATTGGGAACTTACAGAGTTGATCCGGAAAGGCTTATCGATGTAACAATGCCGCTTGGAGATGCCACTCCATGTTACCCCGGTGACACGCCATTTGAAAGAAAGTACCATTCTGAGGGGGGTTTCGTCAGCTCCAGACTCACCATGAGCAGCCACTCAGGGACGCATATGGACTCGCCTTCACACCTGGGGGGTGGAGGGCAGACCATCGACGGCATCGCCACGGAGAGGTTCATACTGCCGGCCCTCCTGATCGACTGCAGGGGGCTTTCCGCAATCAGTCCCGACCTTCTTGAAGGCCGGGATATATCCGGAAAAGCCCTGCTGTTTCGCACCGGATCTCCTCCGGGGCTGAGTTCCGGTATGCCCGGTATGACTCCTGCCGCTGCGTCGCTTGCTGTGGAGATGGGAGCGCTCCTTACAGGCACCGATGCCATCTCGATCGACCCGCCGGGTTCCTTCGAAAGCCACCGCATCCTTCTGCCGGCCTCGATCCCCATACTCGAAAATCTGATGCTTGACGGGATAGAGGAGGGCGATTACCTCCTTCTCTGCTTCCCGCTTCCGATCGAGGGAGGAGACGGGGCGCCGGTCCGCGCATATCTGCAGAGAGAGTCTGGGACGTAGGTATCGAATGCGGGAGCGGTTTGGCTCCGCCCCCGCATCTATCATGATCGGTATGGACCTGTTTCTACTCCGGCAGGTCCCCCCAGTAGACAACCGGGTAATCCTCGGGATTGGCATCGAAGGCAAGGAACCCGTCATGACTGACGAGAACGCCCCATGTTGAAGTCCTCTCGCCCGCATCGATCGCTGCGGTGAACAGGAAATTGCCTTCCATATCGAATACGTCGAACGTCGGGGAAGAATTCGTTCCCTTGCCGACCCAGAGTCTGCCGAAGTCATCAGGATATAGTCCGGTGACGGACATTCTGTATGGATCTGGCTCCCAGTTGGCCATCTCGGAAGGCATGCCCTGCTGGACCATTCGAGCGTTGACTATTTCTGTCTCGAGATCGATCTCCTCCTGCGACTTGAGCACTCTCTCGTAATCCTCATCGACGAAGGTGAATATCTCTTCTCCCTCCGTTGTCCAGGCGGTGAAAGTGTACTCCTCCGAGGACATTGGCGATGTGAAGACCGGAGTGCCTTCGGAAGCTCCGAAGACGACAAGACTTCCTCCGATGGAGCTAAGGTCTGTGGGATCAAAAGGCTCTGACTTGGTGTAATAGACATGTGCGGGTTCCGCTGCGTCCCAGACCCATCTCGCGATGGTGAAGCCCATGAACATTCCTTCTTCGCTCTGTTCGAACTCGGGCTTCATCCCGACGATAGCCATCGAGTCAACTCCCGAAAGCGCGGCCGGCGGTGATGGGAAGAAGCCTATCACATCACCGACATACTCGAGTGAGCTGTCGAACCTGATGAGTTTGCCACCCATGGCATCGGAGACGATCAGGTCACCCTGGGGAAGATATGTGAAGCCGACAGGCAGCAGAAACTCTCCCGGACCGCTCCCCTGTCTTCCGACCCTTGTGATGAACTCCCCATCACGGGAGTAGATGCCTATGGCCATCTTCTGTATGTCGAGTACGGCGATGTCTCCATCCGGAGTGAATTCGACCCCGGCGATCTGGCCGAATACATAATTCGTATCACCAATCTCGATACCCATGGAATCGGTCACGGTAAGGTAATGGTCTGCCTCAGGCAGAACGTATTCCTCGCTCGCCGCCGGACTCGCATCAGTTACGTCTGCTGCGGGTTCGGTCTCTGCAGGCTCCTCCGAACCACAGGCTGCCAGGAGCAGAATCAGTGCCAGCAGGATCAATCGTTTCATGTTCTTCCCTCTCCTTCTTCTTATAGATTAAAATAGAGCTTGTGCTCCATTGGATGGGGGCTGCCGCAGAAAATGGCAGCTTCCTCGCGTTTTGCATCGATGAATCTATCTATCAGCTCAGGCATGAACACATCGCCCTCCTGAAGGAATTCCCTGTCGGCCTCCAGAGCGTCCAGGGCTGACTCCAGCGAATCCGGAAGGATCGGCAGGGCGCTGGCATCGTAGCCATCACTGAAAACATTTTCCTCAAGCGGTCCGAAACCCATTTTTCCCGGGTCCATTTTCTTCTTCATTCCATCGATCGCGGCCATGAGTATTGCGCTCATCGATAGGTAGGGGTTGCTCGATCCATCGGGCACCCTGTACTCGAACCGCATGGAATCGGCGGTTCTGGCGTATGAGGGCACCCGTATGGCGGCGCTCCTGTTGGGGCCGGAGAAGAATCTGTACACCGGCGCTTCCTGGTTCGGAACAAGCCGACGGTAGCTGTTAACGGACGAGTTGGAGAAGGCACAGATCGCGGGAGCGTGGTGCAGTATCCCGGCAATTGCGCTGAGCGCGGGAGCACTCAGACTGCAGTACCCCTTCTTGTCGAAGAAGATCCTCTTCTGCTTATCAGTCATGAACATGTGGAAGTGCATCCCTGAGCCAGGCTCTCCGGGAAGCGGCTTGGGCATGAACGTGGCAGCTAGACCATGCTTGAGAGCAACATTTCGGATAATGTGCTTGGCGAGCATTATATTGTCAGCCGCACTGAGGAAAGGTGCGAAGTGCACCTCGACCTCGCACTGCCCCATCCTGCCGACTTCGTGATGGTGATACTTGACCTCGATACCGGCTTTCTGCATTCCTGCCGAGATCTCCGACCTTACATCATGAAGGCTGTCCACAGGGAACATCATGTGATATCCAGATTGACTGGTATGAACACACCCCATGGATTCGGGAGCGCTCGAATTCTCGGGTGATTCAATGCTTTTCAGCGAATAGCCCATTTCTCCGGGTCTGGTCCAGAAGCTGGCCTGATCGAAAAGATAAAACTCGAATTCGGGGGCCCAAAAGCTGTCTGTCGCGACTCCGGACCCGCGCAGGTGGTTCAATGCCTTCCTTGCGACGCCCCTCGGGTCCCGGGAAAATGGCTTGCCCGAGCCGGGATGGATGATATTGGCAAAGATTGCAAGGGTCGATCTCTCTGCGAATGGTTCCTCGAAGGTGCGGCGGGGGTCTGGAAGCAGCACAAGATCCCCGGCCTCGGTGGATGTCATTCCCTTGAGAGTGGACCCATCGAACCCTATACCTCGCTTGAATAGATTATCGGTGGCTGAGCTGGCTGGTATAGTAACATGACGCCAGTGCCCCAGCAAGTCTGTGAACCGGATATCCAGCTCTTCGTACTTCCTCTCGGATATTCTATCCAGCAGCAACTGTACGTTCTTCATAGTAACCAATTGGTCCCTCCCGGAATAACTACGGTTTTCTTCTTCTGTAGGAATCTATTGCACTGTCAAGTGCTTCGGTCATTTCAGAGCGATCTACCTCTCCCGTGTTCTCGCCATCAACAAACAGCATCAGTCCCGAGGGTGTCCCTATGAGAGCTATGTCCGCTTCCTTAGCCTCTCCGGGGCCGTTCACCTCACACCCCATAACAGCAATGGTATAATCTCCTTCAATCCCCGCCAGGTGCGCCTGAACAGCAAAGGCAACTCCCCCCACATCAAGTCTGCACCGGGCACAGGTGGGGCAGCTGATTATCCTCGGGAATCGTTTCCTGATATTGAGAGAGGAGAGGATCTCCCAGGCGGCGGTCGGCTCCGTTTCGGGTGCACCGGAGAGTGAGACCCTGATCGTATCACCGATACCTTCACTGAGCAGAATGGTCAGTGCAACTGCGCTCCGTATCCCTCCTGTGAACGGTGGTCCGGCTTCGGTGACCCCGATATGCAGGGGATAGTCGCACTCCCGGGAGGCAAGCCTGTTGACATCGACGGTAAGCATCGGGTCGCTTGCCTTGAGGGAGAGGACAAGATCGTGAAAGCCGGTCTCCTCAATTATTGCGATATGTCTCCGGGCTGCAGCCCACATGGAATTTGAATTGACCCCGCTGTATTGTTCCCGAAGGTCTCCTGGAACACTTCCTGAGTTGACCCCTATCCGGATAGGGATCCCTCTTGATGCAGCCTCCTCAGCTATCCTGAGCAGGTCCTTCGGTCGGCGGATATTCCCGGGATTCAACCTCAGTTTGTGAATACCGGATCTCAGTGCGGTCAACGCAAGTTCCGGGTCGAAATGTATATCAGCGACAAGAGGAACGGGAGTATCCTCCAGAATCCCCGGCAGTGCGGAAGCGGACTCAGCATCGGGAACAGCAACCCTCACAAGTTCAGCTCCCCTGGATGCCAGCAGGCTTATCTGCTTTCTCACTGCTTCTGTATCCATCGTCGGAACATTGGTCATCGATTGAACAGAGATCGGCGCACCGCCCCCGATGGCCACTTCTCCAGCCATGACCTGTCTGGTCCTCATCCTGGGGTGTGGATGTGAATGCGAACGCTGATTCACCATTGAACCTCCATGCATGATGCCGGAAGATACTATATGAAGCCGATAGGTCT
>JAOZQW010000007.1 GCA_029932015.1 Candidatus Fermentibacteraceae bacterium | reverse complement strand
CTGGCCAATGGCTCTGATATTCGGAGCAATGGCTCCGGCCACTGCCCCTGCAGGTACGGTCGCAGTGATACAGGATTACAAGGCAAAAGGTGAATTGACTCAGACCCTCTATGCCGTGGTCGGTTTTGATGACGGGATCGCGATCCTGATATTCGGTTTTGCCTCGGCTCTGAGCAAGTCCATGCTTGGGGCGGAATCAGGAGCAGAAAGCAACATTATCTCCACGGCCCTTGGTCCAACACTGGAACTGCTGGCCAGCGCAGCCGCTGGTCTGGCCCTGGGTTTCATATACTCATGGCTGGTCAGGAAACTCCGTTCACTTAACAATATCCCTGCTCTAACATTCGGTTTTGTCTGCTTTTCAGTGGGTCTTGCAACCTCCCTCCATCTCTCAACAATACTGACACCAATGATGATAGGATTCGTCCTGTGCAATACATCCAGAAAGACGACTGGACTTGTCAGCAGCAGACTCAGACCTATGATGCCGCTGGTATTTGTCCTCTTCTTCTTCCTGGCCGGGGCGCATCTCGACCTGAGGGCACTACCCGCACTTGGACTGCTGGGTCTGGTCTACATCGCTGCAAGGTCTTCAGGAAAGCTCCTGGGCGCAGGACTGGGCGCACACATCGGCGGCGCGCCGCCCAAAATCAGGAAATACCTTGGCATGGGGATACTCTCCCAGGCGGGAGTGGCGATCGGACTCTCCATTGTGGTTGCGCAGCAGTTCTCTGTTCTGGGAGCACACGGAGCTTTGATCGGTTCAGCAGTTATAACGACTGTGACAGCAACCTGCGTTGTTTTCGAGATCATCGGCCCGATAATGGTCAAGATAGCTCTCAGAAAGGCCGGGGAGATCCAGGACGGGGCCGGACCCTGACCGGCAGCCGGCCAGGGTCGCAGCGATAATTACTTATCCCAGTTGGCCTATTGCGGCCTCAACTGCTTCAAGTATCTCACATGAGCGGACGACCTCGGCCATCTTAGTGTGATCAGGATAAAGAGGTCTATCTTCACCTAAGTGCTCAATATGCTTCCTGATGACATCGTATGCAGCCTGAACACCCTTGCCGGGTCTATGCTCCCGCTGATCGAGACCATCGGCTGCGGCGATGAGCTCTATCCCGAGTATTCCATAGGCGTTCTCGAGTATCTGATGATTCTGTATGGCGGTGTTCATGCCCATGCTCACGAAGTCCTCCTGGTCGGCTGCCGCGGGGATGGAGGCGCAGGCTGAGGGAGTAGACAGTGCTCTCTGCTCCACTATCAGCATACCAGCTGTGTACTGGCTGAGCATATGGCCACTGTAGAGACCCGGCTTCTCCGCAAGGAACGGCGTCAGACCGACAGAGAGAGCAGGATTGAGTATCCTGTTCAGCCTTCTCTCAGACATAACCGATACCATTGTTATCGATATTCCCATCATATCCATGGGCAGACTGACGGGAGTCCCCTGGAAGTTGGCTCCGGTGAGAACTATGTCCTCATCCGGGAAGAAGACAGGATTGTCACCAACTCCATTGAGCTCGATCTCCACCTGACTCCTGGCATAGGCAAGAGCGTCATGCGCCGCGCCGATGACCTGAGGGGTGCTGCGCATCGAGTAGGCATCCTGCACCTTCTTCTTGCCCCCTTCAAGAAGTCCGCTCCCTGCGATGCACTTCATCAGTGACCTGGCTGTTCTCACTGCACCTGAGAAGCCCCTGGCCAGATGGAGCTTGTCGTTGTAGGGCTTGAAGTTCGCTATGAGGGCCTCAAGACTCATGGCAGCAGCGATCTCAGCCTGTTTGAGCCAGCGGTCCATATCGTAAATATGAATGGCGTTCATGGCATTGAGCACGTTGGATCCGTTGATTATTGCCAGTCCATCTCTTGCATGAAGCACCTCGGGTTTCAGACCAGCCCTGGAAAGTGCTTCGGCTCCACTGAGCAGCTCACCCTTGTAATAGGCGCTGCCCTCCCCCATTACCACGAGGGCGATCTGTGACATCGGTGCGAGATCTCCGCATGCTCCGACGGAACCCTTCTGGCATACAAAGGGGGTCACGCCGGCATTTAGCATATCTACGATGAGCTGTGTTATCTCCAGTCTCATCGCCGAATGTCCCTTGGCGTGAACATTCACTCTTCCGGTCATCGCTCCCCTGACGTATTCCAGTGGTGCGGGATCGCCTATCCCGGCGGCATGGTTGTAAACGAGGTATTTCTGGAACAGCTTGACTTCCTCGTCATTGAGCAGTGTCTCGGAGAACTCTCCGATGCCGGTGTTCACACCGTACATTATCTCCCTGGCCTCGAGCTTGCGATCGATCATGCCCCTGCAGAAGCGAATACGCTCCTTTGCGTCCTCTGAAAGCTCGATCTTCTCTCCATGTCTCGCAACACGCACCAATTTCTCTATCGTGAGCCCGGTTCCGCTGATCGTGATTGCCATTGGTCATCCCTTCCTGTCTCAGTATCCGGTTGCAGTTTTATCGATTCCTCTGAAATCTGGACATCCACCGGATCAATGGCAACCCACTGGAATCAGCGGCATACCAGACTGCAGGAATTTGACAAACATCAGATCACTGGAATATTCATACTATATGCAATTGAAAGGAAGTACAGTGATGAACGGAGATATCGAGATATCGGTAACCGCCGACACAGATCACCGGAACACAGGTCTCCTCCTTGTGACGGACATCGGAAGCACCACGACCAAGGGACTCCTGCTTCAGAAGAATGACGATGGACAGGGATACCAATTCATCGCCATGGCGGACTCCCCGACTACGGTCGAGAAACCTGATGAGGATGTAAGGATCGGTGTCAGGAGAGTGATAGAGGCTCTAGAGAAATTGTCAGGTGAACGGCTTTCCAGAGACGGAGGGATGCCCTCCGTACCCTATCTGACCACCAGTTCAGCAGGAGGCGGTCTGCAGATGCTTGTAGTCGGGCTGACTTCAACAGAGACCGGAAGGATCGCAGAGAATACGGCATGCGGTGCCGGTGGTGTAGTACTCCGCACGGTGACAATTGACGACTCGCTCTCTGCCGTTGAGAAGATGATGCACATCCAGGAGCTGCATCCCGATATGGTCCTTCTTGCAGGTGGAACCGACGGAGGTGACATTGCCGGTGTAGTGCGGCTGGCCGAACTTCTCAAGCTGGCCAACCCGCAGCCGAAATTCATGGAAGATATGAAAATACCGCTAGTCTTCTGCGGCAATATCGATGCCAGGGACTTCGTTCTGGAAGTGCTTGGTGATACTTTCGACATGCATATCGTCGATAATGTCCGTCCCTCCATGACGATCCTCAATCTCGATCCTGCCAGAAGAGAGGTACACAACCTCTTCATGGAAAACGTCATGGAGAGGGCACCGGGATACTCCGATCTGAAGGACTTCACGGTCTCGGACATCCTTCCGACCCCGGCCGGTGTGGAGAGAATACTGGAGATCTATGCTGATTCCATAGGCG
Organism: Candidatus Fermentibacteraceae bacterium; assembly: GCA_029932015.1. Taxonomy (GTDB): domain Bacteria; phylum Fermentibacterota; class Fermentibacteria; order Fermentibacterales; family JCC-6; genus JAOZQW01. Next base: position 14,754 of record JAOZQW010000007.1, on the reverse strand, counting down.
GCGATATCGTGATGATGGACATGGGCGGTGCAACAACTGACATCTTCTCGAAGCTCTCCGGAGTACTGACCAGAACTGTAGCTGCGAACACCGGTATGAGTTACTCCATGTCCAATGTTCTGGCGGACTGCGGAATGGAATCCCTTATGAACAACCTGCCGCCCGGATTCGAACCGGGTCCTGTCAGAAATTACATTTACAATAAGACGCTCTCCCCCACCGCAGTGCCTGTCACACCTTCCGAGGAGCAGGTTGAACAGGCTATCGCCATAGAAGGAGCCCGTTCCGCATGGAGTGATCACCTGAGAGTCTGCGAGAAGAATACGAGGATCGGTTTCCAGGACAGACGCAAAATGCAGGATCGAAAGGAGTTCAGAGATACTTTCAATCCTGTCAGCGAGGAGAGCCCTATCAGTACATCTGATGTAGCTCTCATTATCGGCGCCGGAGGTGTTATCTCTCATTTGAATGGCACAGACGCCCTCCGTATCATTGCGGACGGCTTCCTGCCGCAGGGATTGACAAGGATCGCAGTTGACAGACACTTCAGGAGCCCTCACATGGGAGTTCTTTCAACAATCGACCCCAACACAGCACTTGACCTGTTCAGAAATGAGTGCCTCGAGGATGTAGGATGGGTTCTCGCACATCCCGGTCCAATGAAGAACGGTCAATCCGTCCTCTCAGTAAGTGATCGGGCAACTGCTGAGGAATTCACTCTGAGATCCGGTGATGTCCTCGTCCTGGACAAGGGTGGGGATCTACACTTCACTTTCCATCAGGGAACTCTTCCCGCAGGGGAGCAGGAACTCAGAACCGACCTTCCAGTCCTGCTGGACTGCCGCGGAAGAGGGGGGCATTTCAATGGTATCTCTCTCACGGAATCCCTTGATGGACTGCCAGAAGGTACACCAACAGCAATGGTCAATGGTCTGATCCCCGAACCGGGATCTGTCACTGAGGGCCCCTGGGAACTTGAGTACAGACTTCCATATGAAGGAGATATCCTCGTCAGTCAGGATGATCAGGTAACTCCCGGCAGCATCCTCGGTGAGAACCGGTTCGATCCTCCAAGACTTTATGTCATCGATCTGAACCGCATCCCGGGATACGACAGGCATCTCACGTCCGAGGAGATCATCGAGGGTCTCTGCCTTCATGAGGGTGATGAAGTGCAAACACATCAGGCACTCTATAAGATCTCAAGAAAGGGCATCACAGGCTATGATTTCACCTTCCACTCCCCGGTGAGGGGCAGGATCACCAGGATCGAGAAGAGCGGTCTAGTCATTGTCAGAGAAATGCAGGACTACGATGAGAAACCTCACGTAGTTGACATCGCCGGACCTCTTGGGCTCAAGCCGAAACACATCACTTCCCAGCTCAAGTTCAGAAAGGGCGATTTCGTGACTGCAGGACAATCACTGGCCTCTGACCTGAGCAGGAATGTCTTCATCAAATCACCGACTACTGGCATGCTGAAGGATATCGATACGACGAACGGGACCGTAACGATCCAGTACGACATCAGGCCGGTCAGAATGCTCTGCAACCTCGAGGGAAGGGTCGGGAAGATCGTCCCGAACCTCTCTGTTACCGTGCGGGGAACCGGTGCGGTCCTGAGCGGTGTTATCGGCTTCGGCGGCAAATGCAGCGGCACTCTCTTCGCGGCAGACGCCATCTCAGATATACCTGATAAAGCGGGTACTCTGCTCTTCTCGAAGAAATCCATTGACAGGGCATACCTGATGAGAGCAGCCGAGACCGGCGCTGCAGGTATCATCGCACCCTCGCTGGAAGCATCTGAATGGGTCGAGTATTATGGAAGTGAACTCGGTGTTGCGCTCACCGGGGACGAGGACATTCCGTTCACGGTGATACTCACTTCCGGTTTTGGCAGCTTCGACATGGCTCCTGCGACTTCAGACTTTCTGACTGAGGCGGAGGGCCGGGTAGCAGGGCTTTCTGGAATGACCCAGGTGAGGACGGGGGTCACAAGACCGACTGCAATCATCTGCGACTAGACGGTGATCATTCCGAACAGGATCCTTCAGCCAAGGCTGCAAGAAGTATCACTCTAGCAGATGTGTCTCAAACGGGGAAGTTTACGCGTGCAGTCGTAGGCTGTGAACATCTCTTCCTCCCTGGTGAAATCCGTGGATCCGCGGAAACACGTCCCGGTGAATATTCCCCACAACCTCCAGGGGCGTGAAAAGGGCGGGTGGATCCGAAGGACCCACCCGCCAGGCGATCTCCGGCGCGGCGCCACCTAGCTCTCGATGGCAATCTTCCGGTGCAGAGCCTTCTCCTCCTTGGGGAGGGTGATAGTGAGGACGCCGTCCTCAAAGAAGGCCTTCGCCTCGTCCGGCTTCACGTCGGTAGGGAGGGTGAAGGATCGGGAAAAACTCCCGTACCGGACCTCCCGATGATGCCAGGACCGGTTCTTCTTGTTGGAGACTTCTTTCTTCTCACCCTTGATGGAGAGAACACCGTTGGCGATGTCAATCTCGATGTCGTCCCTCTTCATCCCGGGGAGCTCGGTCTGCACCTCGATGGCCTCCGACGTCTCGGTGACATCCACCGCGGGGCTCCACTCCCTCTCTCCGTTGAGGAAATCCATCTCCGGGGCTATGCTCCGGAGCACCACCTCCATTGGGGAGAGGTAATTCGCCCGCCGTACCAGCTTGCTGTTCTCGTTTCTCATCTCGCTTCCTCCTTTCGTTTGTTCGGAACTCCTGATGAGTGAACACTACCATTTTAAGCAAAACGCTTTCCATTTTCAGGTCATGTTCTAACCGTTGCGGCACATGATGTTGTAAGGCAGTACCCACCGTTTACGCAGGGTCTGGCTCTCATATCGGCACAGGGTGTGCCGATATGACGCGGTCACTGCTTAACCTCGATGCTTACATCGTCCAGAAGGACGGCAGGGTACCGTCCGGTCATCACCGATGGGAAGCGGGTTCCCTCCCGAGAACGCACTCTTCCCCTGAAAGCGGGAGCATCTTCCACCCCACGTTGATCTCCGGGACATCATCCTTCCAGGGCAGATAGTCTCGCGAATGGGTTCGCACACCATCTCGAGGATTTTGGGAGGAGGCCTGGGCTCCTCTTCCTCCAAGAGTTCCAGGTGCTCCAGGATGCGCTGTACTACCGAGAGGCACACTATTTCGGAGATGGCCTGCATGGCCTTCATGCGACCACTACACTTCGGGCACCTGAGAGCGACTATGTCCCAAACTTTCTTACTGAAGTGGAGGGCCGGATAGCAGGGCTTTCCGGAATGACCCAGGTAAGGACGGGGGTCACAAGACCGACTTCGATCATCTGCGACTAGACAGCGACCTATCGGAACAGAACCGTTCAATGCAGGTGATTGGATAGCAGGAGTGGCTTCTACTCTTGGGCAGTCCGGCCATTGTCTGAGCGAGAGCGGCGGCAGAACCGCCTTGATTGCTCTGTAGCTGAACCACACTCAGCAACTGACTGATGCACTTAGGACTTGAATTCGGGCCGCCATACTTCTTCTTCCAGTTATAGAACGTGTTGGTGCAGATGCCGTACTTCCGGCACACTTCCGTGACCGGCACTCCGGCACCAGCCTCGTGCAGAATCGCGACGATCTGCGTCTCTGTGAATCTTGATTTTCTCAATCCGACCTCCTGGCTTGTGGTTGCAGGAGGTATCACTCCAACAGATGTGTCTCAAGCAGGGAAGTCTACGTCATCCCATCAATGCTTCTCGTTCAACAAGACTATCCGGTGACAGGCGTCTTGAAAAGCAACTTCATCAGCTCCTCGACACCAAGCTTCCCGAGAGATGTTGTCCTTATCGGGCCATCAATCCAGAGCATGCTGAAGCCGTGAACCTGAACCCACGCATTCAGCACAGTCGCCTGTATGACCGGATCACTCCTGTCTCTGTCAGGGTAGCACTCAGTTACAGCTGACTTGAGCATCTCGAACACTTCAAGACCCGTTCCAGAGTAATCGCTTTCCTCCTCAGTACAATACAGGTCTGGTCTGCTCATGACCCTGAAGTAAGGTGTGTGCTCAAGAGCGAATGTTATGTATGCCCTGCCAATCGCATACAGTCTTTCCATTGGGGTCTCTTCTGCTGCAGAAGATGCCTCGAATCCCTCACCCATCATACGCCAGCCCTCAGCGGCCATGGCCTCGAGAAGCTCTGCCTTGTTCCTGAAATGATGGTATGGAGCGGCAGTAGATACTCCCGCCCGCTTGGCAAGTTCTCGCAATGTGAAGGCTGATACGCCCTTCTCAGAGATGAGTTCCAGACCGGTTTCGATAAGCGCGCGTCTGAGTGAGCCATGATGATAATCACTGTGCTTCTCCAATGCATTCTCCAATCTTGACGCCGTTAAGATACTCATCTATCTTTCACGCGTCCAATCTTAGCGTTGCTAAGATATTCAAGGTGTACTGACACTGGGAGGATATCCAATGAGAATCACAGCTTTCAACGGAAGCCCGAGGGGCGAAGGCAGCAATACTGGGATAATGGTCAGTGAATTTCTTGCAGGCGCTGGAGCAGCCGGGGCCGAAACGGAGCAGGTCTTCCTGTCCCAGAAGAAGATAGGTCACTGCATGGGATGCTTCAGGTGCTGGACTGCCACTCCGGGGAAGTGTGTCTTCGACGATGATATGACCATGCTCCTCGAGAAGGTCATGTCCTCGGACATGATTATCCTTGCGACTCCCCTGTACATCGATGACGTCAGCGGGATAATGAAGGACTTCATGGATCGCCTGATCCCTCTCATGGACCCGCACTTCGAGAAGGATCCCAATGGCGAGTGGCTCCATGTGAAGCGCTTCGGCAGCTACCCCGATATCGCTGTCATCTCGAACTGCGGTATGCCCGGCAGGCAGAACTTCCAGGTCATCCAGCTCCACTTCAGAAGAATGGCCAGGAACTTCCACTCAAAGGTAGCCGCGGAGATATATCAGGATTGTGGAGAGCTTCTGAAAGATCAGGTCCTCATTCTCAAGCCGGTCATCTCCAGGTACAGGAAGTTCCTGCGGACAGCCGGTGCGGAAGTTGCCACTGATGGAGTCATCTCCGGGAAGACCGCTGCCAAACTCGAGAAGCCGCTCATTACAGCCGGAATGTACATAAAGGAAGCAAACAAATTCTGGGACATGAAACTCTCGAAGCTGAGTGACTCCTGATCTGAAAAGATATGTCATCTATCACTGGCAGACATGAATTGGAGTAATAGCAAAGATGAAAATGTTGATCACACTTGCCCTGACTCTCTTCTGCTTCGCGTCATTCGCCTGGTGCGATGATGCTGAAGCAGTCGATGCCGCATCCGACGTACACTGCACTATTACCATCAATATCAGCAATCTCAGGAATGACGATGGTCAGGTAGCGGCACTCCTCTTTGATTCGAGGGACGGCTTCCCGAGTAACAAGGAGAACGCGGTCATGACACTGACAGGTTCAATAGAGGATGGCAACGCCGTTCTGACCTTCACGGATGTACCGTTCGGAGTGTATGCCGTCAGTGTCATACATGACGAGAACATGAACGAATCGCTCAACAAGAGCATCTTCGGAGCGCCGACTGAGGGCTACTGGATCTCTAATAATGTCAGGGGCGGCCTCTTTGGCGGTCCCGGATTCGACGACGCATCGTTCATCGCAGCATCGCCGATGGTCATTCTCACTGCCCAGTTCGACTACTGATAATGCTGCTTCGCGCTTCCCCGTTACCCCATAGCTGCCTTCAAATCCCTATATCGATTTCCATGGAGTATGCAGTATGTCTGCCAGCATGATAATCAGGTATTTGCCTTTCCTCGTCGTAGTCGCACTCAACATACTGGCGCAGATAACAGACTACGATATGAGCACGTTGAAGCCTTACGTCCTGATCGGCGCATCGATACTTCTGCTGAACCTGCTGTTTGCATTCCATAGGAGGATACGTTCTTACTTCACATATGGGGTTTCCGGTGTCGCACTGCTCGGCTGCGCTTCGGTCTTCATTTTTTCAGATATCGGGCGCTTCTATCTGAATCACATCATAGAAGGCCTCTATCTGGGGCTTTTCCTGGTTGCATTCTTCCCGCCACTGTTCAAAATGGCCCCGTTCACATTCGAGTACTCAGTCAAGAGTTATCCAGAAGCAGTAACAAAAGGGCAGCAGTTCCTTCGGATCAATCTGACACTCAACTACATGTGGGCAGGAATATTCGGCCTTGCGCTGATCCTGACGACTCTTTCCTATCATTCTGATGTGGTGGTAAATACAATCGTCGCAACCCTTCTTCCCATTATCCTGCAGCTGGGGATCGGCCTCCCCCTTACTCTCAAACTGCCTACCTGCCTGATTCAGAAAGTGAGTGGTGAAAGGCTGCATTTCAATTCCATTTCTGATCTATTCAGTGCAATGCCCTTTGGTCTGAACAGGAAAATGGCCGAAGGCGTAAATACTGTCATTCAGTTTCACCTTACTGGAGAAGAGGCTGTAAAGGGTTTTCTTACCATCAAGGACCAGGTCTGCACTTACGATGAAGGCGTTCATTCCACTCCAGGAACGACGATCAGATGTGATTCCAACCTCTGGCTGCAGATATCAAATGGTGAAGTTTCAGGCGACAGGGCATACATGAACGGTGATTACCAGGTGGAGGGAGATGCGGCAATAATGCTCAGGTTTGCCGATATGTTCGCCCCTCCACAGGAGAAGAACAGGAAGAAGAAAAAGAAAGAGCAAGCTGCAGCTGCGCGGAATGAAGCAGCATTCGAGTATAGATCTTTCGCACCGGGAAGTATTGCCAGCATCGTTGTATTCGACGGCGGCCCCAGAAGTGACAGGCTCAGCAAGACTGCATTCATGGTACATCATTTTCTTGCGGGGGCAAAGGCTGCAGGCGCACAAGCAGAGTATATCAAGCTCGCTCACTCCGATATAAAGCAGTGTACCGGCTGCTACTCCTGCTGGACGAATACACCTGGTGAATGCATTCACAAGGATGACATGACCGAACTTCGCAGGAAATGCCGCGAAGCAGATCTTATCGTTTTTGCCTCACCGCTCTACATCTTCAATGTGACAGGCATAATGAAGACATTCATGGACAGACTGCTGCCCATTCTTAAGCCGTACATGATGTTGAATGAACAAGGCGATATTGCGCATCCAGACAGATTTCCTGAAGCCGGTGAACAGGGGTTCGTTGTCTTCAGCGCAGCAGGTTTTCCGGAAGTGGAGCACAATTTCGATGCACTGAAGTCAATGTACCGCTGCTGGGACTCTCACAGCGAGAACGCATTCCTGATGGGTGAATTCTTCCTGACTGCGGCGGAAATGATTGCTCACCCAGTTTATGCAGACCGTAAAAGCATGATCCAGGATGTCTGCTTCAGAGCGGGGGAGCAGATCGTTGCTGAGGGTAGAATCGACAGGGACCTGATGCTCGCGGTTCAGGATCCGACGGTATCAAAGGAAACATTTCAGATGCAGGCTGATAACTTCTGGGAAGCTCTTGAAGGCAAAGTAAGTTATCTGAGTGCTATCGATAAACTTCACTGAAGAAGGAGTTCCGGAAATGTTCAGGAGAAACATAAGATGCGGTTATCTTCTGGTCGCACTGCTGTTACTGGCAGGCTTCGCCAATGCACAGCCGACTGTAGTCGTCCGGCCACAGGGCGGTTACGGGTATTTTCATTCAGGGGTCTCCGAGAATAACGGAGGAGTCTACCATGCAGGCCTTCGGATCCTTCTAAATGCGGGAGATGCACGTCGTTTTGGTCTGGAACTGACCCATTTCGGTGTAAAGGATGGTGATGAATTCACCTCCATTGGAATTCTTCTGGAAGAGAGAATGTGGAACTGGTTCAACAGATCTATTGGTACGGTCGGGTATTTCGGCTACGGCGCTGACTCGGACAACCTGGTCGGACTGATGACCAACCTGGGCTGGGAGCCGAACTGGGAGAAACTCATCAAACCGTTTGTCACCTACCGCAGTGATGTCATCTTCTATGACAAGATCACCACGGTTAATTCGCTGAGTGCAGGGATCACAATCGGGTTCTGATCCGGGATTCTTATCCGGAGAGGCACGATCAGAGAGCTGAACCGTGATCCTCCTGCAGACGCAGGAGTTATACGCAAGCGAATCCATCCTGCATGCGAGCGACTCATTGACTCCTGTCAGATAATTGTGAATAACCGGATATTATGAAGTCTGTGAATGCTGTTTGTGTAATAGTTATGGCACTGTTGCTCGTACAGCTGGCTCCCTCCTGCGCGCTCAATAGAGTTCAATACAGTCGTCAGATAGACTATGACGGAACTCTGGTCCGGATCGTATTACTTGAAAGACATGCACTGAACGAGCTGGTCATAGGCATGCAGACGCCAGGATGTCGTATCATAGAAAGTGTTTTCCTCGTAAACTGGATGCTGGATCATATCGAGATAGCCGATTTCAACGGTGATTCCAGCCTCGATGTACGAATCGTGAGTACTGGCGAAGAAGTACACTATTTCTATAACACTGGGCTCGGGTTCGTGGATCGCTGAGGTAGACTGCACTGGCTCTCCCAGGTAGAATTGTGATCTGGCTGAATATCTTGATGTACTCAAAGCATGGTATCAGTATCGACATACTCAATCAGGCAATGATCTCTTCTAGATAGATTCGGTATAGTCGAGCAGGGCGAACCTGTGCTCAACCTCATCTCCTGAAGGAGGTTTGGAATGCTCCGAATGACAATTATCCTGATGATGCTCATACCCATCAACCTGGCACTTGCCGAGGATCCGGACCTTCGTGAACTGATAGAGGTCGAGATCACGACAATTGCGGGTTTCACTGTGGTTGGGATGGACTACCAGGGTTCGAACCCGGAGGAAATAATGACCCTCTGGGAGGAGTTCACGCCAAGGATCCAGGAGATCCCGGGAGTCGAGATGGACGACAACGCCTACGGAGTCCATCTGGCTTTCGATGAAGCAACTGAGGAATTCAGTTACCTGGCCTGCGTCGAGTCAGACATGACCGGACCTCTCCCCGAGGGCATGATCGAACTCGGCATCGAGGGCGGGAAATATGCTGTCTTCACCTTCCCCTTTACACTGCTGGATGATATCTACGCCTACGCTTATTGGGAATGGCTCCCGGTCTCAGAGTATTCACATGGCTATGGTTATGATTTCGAATACTATCCTGCGGATTTCATTCCTTCTGATGAGGGCATTCTCATGAAGCTGTATATGAGCGTGAAATAGCTGACTTATATTCAGCTGCGATTACTTGCGCCTCTTATTTGTCAGGATACGACTGAGCCTCGATAGAAAGGGTGATCGATGAGGGCATTCCTTTTGATTCTATCCGCTACTTCCCTGCTTTTGGGAGCATGCGGCACTGTAGAAGAACAGGCTGATGAGGAAAACGTTCCCATGCCTGAACTCATCCTGACCCTTGCCGACACCATCGGAGTAGAGCTTGGTGATCCAAACTACGTTTTCGGGTTCGCGGCGGATGTCGTCAGGACCGACAGTATCCTGTACGTTCTTGATATGCCCTTTGCCACTGTGAAGAAGTACCTGCCGGACGGGACCTTTGCCGGGAGCTTCGGAGGCAATGGAGACGGTCCGGGCGAGATGGTCTTCCCTCAGTTCATGGAGCTGCTGCCCGGGGGAGCCATGCTTGTCCAGGATGTTAACGATCTGAACATTTTCAACCTGGCCGGTGAATGGCAGGGCTTCGCGCTCGAGCATCAGCAGAACTGGCCGAGACAGCACGCGGCTGCCGACTCCTCCAGCTTCGTTGTCAGCAGACACGAGTTTATTCACCAGCCAACTTCCTTCAGGCGTGGATTCATAGCCCTCTACAACCTTGAAGGTAACCTTCTTCAGGAGTATTGTGTCGATTCCCTGGCGATCCCTGTCGCTCCTGAGGACAACACCGATGCTCTGAACAGGATATTCTTCTCACATTACTTCGCTGCCGATACAGAGAGAAATCTCTACCTCGTCACAAGACATACACCCTTCTACAGGATCGAGTGCTTTGATGAAAATGGAGAGCTTTTCAATACCATCGAAGTCGATTCGCCTGTGGTGGAGAAGACCGCAGACGAGATAGCTCTCGAGAAGCAGTATATCGAGGATTATCTCAACGGTATGGGCACATCCAACGTTGTGCAATGGATATACGAGCCGGATACTTTCAGGGAGCCCATTGCAGGTATGTGGCTTGGCTGGCAGGGGAATCTCTGGGTACTGAGAGGTACCGGGGACAGACCTGCTTTCGATATCTGGTCCCTTCCGGAAGGCAACTTCCTGTACCGTGCAACTCTCGATGTCGAGCTTCCTCCCGGGCAGTACTTCACTTTCTATATCACTCCGCACTCCAGGAACTTCGCTGTGGTCCATGAGGACGAGGGCATGGTTCAGAAGGTGCTGCTGGTGGACGTGGAGTATCCCGCAGAGGAGGGCTGATTGTGAAGATACTCATCCTGCTCCTCATTGCTGCCGCGTCTGCATTCGGAGAAGCAGGAGTTGCTGGAGATATCCCGCATCCCGATGGATGGACGGAATCAAGTCACGGCAGGACCGCAGAACCCGATTATGACCTGGTCTTTCCCCAGGATTCAGTGAACAGGATCGACATCGTTATAGCCCCGGCCGACTGGCAGCTCATGATGGACGACATGACCGAGCTGTTCGGCACCTTCGGTGAGACAGAGATGCCCTCCGGCGGGGATGGAGGTTCACACCGACCACCGGGCGGTCCTCCCGGCGGGAGCCCCGGTGTCCCCTTCCCGCACACTGGAATGACAAGGCCGGACAGCCTGCCCTTCCCTCGGCCACCAGATGGACTCTTCCCCGCCGGAGCCAGTCCAGGTGGTGGCGGAGGTCACGGGCTGACTTTCGGTGATGATCGAAATCCGATCTGGGCAGAGGCAGCAATCCGATTCATGGGCAATGAGTGGCATCACGTAGGGATCCGCTTCAAGGGAAATTCATCTCTGACCTTCACCTGGGGCGAGGGGTCAATGAAGCTGCCATTCAAGCTGGATTTCGACGAATTCGAGAACGAGTATCCCGAAGTGGACAACCAGAGGTTCTATGGTTTCCGCCAACTGACATTCTCAAGCAACTTCATGGATGCGTCGCTGCTGAGGGAGAAGGTGACTGCGGACATCTTCAGGTCGGCGGGAGTGCCAGCCCCGCATACTGCCTTCTATCGAGTATACATCGATCATGGTTTCGGTCCGGTCTACTTCGGGCTGTATACGATGGTCGAAGTAGTGGACGATACCGTCATCGAGGAACAGTTCAGTGATGATGGCGGCAATGTCTACAAGCCGGAGGGACTGGGAGCCACCTTTGCTGAGGATTCCTTCTCAGAGGATGCATTTGACAAGCAGACCAATCAGGCTGAGCAGGACTGGAGTGATGTGATGAATCTCTTCGAAGTACTCCATTCCGACCTGAGGACTTCGAACCCGCCCCTATGGAGGGAGGATCTGGAAAGCGTGTTCGATGTCGATGGCTTCCTCCTCTGGCTGGCAGTGAATGTGATCGTCGAGAACTGGGACACATACGGTAGATCCCCGCACAATTACTTCCTCTACAACGCTCCCGCTACCGGACTTCTCACCTGGATACCATGGGACAACAACATGGCACTTCGCTCCGATGCGGGTCTTTTCCCGGTACTTGCTCTGGACCTCGAGGATGTGGACAATGGCTGGCCGCTTATCAGGTTCCTCATGGATGATCAGGTCTACCGGAATAAGTACCAGGAGAATCTTGAACTCGTGCTTGAGATCGCTTTCGCACCGGATATAATGACGGAGACCTATCAGAGGTTCCACGGATTGATAAGCCCCTTCGTCACCGGAGATAGTGGTGAACACCCCGGATATACGCTGCTCACCGATGAGGATGAGTTCAATGCATCCGTGGATGTGCTTGTTGAACACATACAGGGCAGATACTCCGACGTGATGGCATTTCTGGAAAAGGTACGCTGAGTCCGCGGTCAGGAAGTCAGCCGCAGTAATTGGTTGTATTCACTTCGATCTCAGAGTCCGATGCTGACACCAAGCTTCAGGACTGGATATACACCGAATGAGTCGTTGAGGTCGTCCTCAACCGTCTTCGACTCAGCGGACAGGTCGTCCATGAACTGCTCCTCGAGCGCCGGAGGAATACTCCCTCCCTCGTGCGAGAGCGTGACGGTGTAAGCCTGGAACATCGCTCCAAGATCAACCGTGATCGAAACCGCACCCTTCGGAGGTACGCACCTGCCGAAGCCAATGCCCAGATATGGTGCTGCACTGCGGCTGTCGATGTCAGTGATGAGCTTCCCGAATTGCTGCGGTGTATAGGTATGGCTGCCTATCTCGATGGACTCGGTTGATGAGGATTCCAGAGTGACATCATTCAGGTTCATTACGAGTCCGGCACTCAGCCGGAAAGCGCCTCCACCGGGATTGTAGTCGAGCAGCAGCGGAACCCATGCAAGCGATGCCTCAAGCTCGTAGGAGATCGCATCGATCTCATCAGACCGGCTTATGCCAAGGAAATCCATCCCGAATCTGGCAGTGAATCCCTCCCCTAGAGAGAGTGAAACATCCCCCCCGAAGCCCATTGTACCGAGATTCAGCCCCAGAGATGCACCACTCACTGAAGAATGAAGCGCCAGTGTGAAGAACAGAGTGAATAACAGTACCTGAATACTGATCCGATCGTTCCTCATCCCAACATCCTTCCGACTGCATAAACCGGATGAACCTCTTTCTTAATGAATAGTCTACGCTGGATCATCTGCCATGGCAATCATGACTGGAATCTGTTACACCGGCGTCATTTCTGCGGGTGGAGTGATCCGCAGCGGCCTTGCAGCAACTCAGTCCGGCAGATATTCTTGTCTTATTGTATTCAATACTATTCAACAGCAGGAGGAATTCAGTGAACGCTCCATGTACCGGATGGCTGAAACTTGCATTACTGGGAATGATGCTTACTGTGACCTTCGCAGATGCACAGGAGACCTCTATCTGGGTCGACCTGCCGGAGGCGAATGTAACCGCAGATGCTGCAGGCATCAACTGCATCATGGAGCAGCCGGTTGGCGCCCAGGTCAAAACCGATATGTGTGATGGCTGGCCGGTCGACCTGAGCTGTCCCGGTACCGGTTTTCCATATACACCCACCCTGTTCGACCTGGATGGAGATGGAGCTGACGAGATATTCGTCAATGGCGGTGAAACCTTCGGGATCAGCGGTGACGGGAGTTTCCTTCCCGGCTGGCCTACAGCCGAAATGGCTTACATGGGCTACGGCACGAACGATCAGATGCCGGGTCCCTCCTGCGCAGACATGGAAGGCAATGGCTCTGTGGAGATCCTCTGGTCTCTGAGAGACTGGTATGCAGGCAGTGCCCGTTACTGGACATTCAACGGCAGGAACAGCAACGGCACAAATATGGCAGGATTCCCGCAGACAGCGCCGGATGAGTCATCAAATGCCCTGGACATCGCCTTCGTACTCGGGGATGCCGATGGAGACGGCAACCTTGAAGCCTGGACAGCCCATACACTCGGCAACACCGGCGCGTACTACAGGATCACGGCTTTCGATCATCTCGGTAATCTGACGTTCACAACCGATCTGGATCCCGATGAGAATATCCTCAACCTCTTCTTCGGAGACGCAGATGGGAACCGCGCTGACGAATTCTTTGCAGTAACTCTGCTTAGCGGTGAGTTCAGACTCCATCTATTCACATCAGGTGGCGCAGAACAGACAGGCTATCCGAAGGCTCTCTTCGCCCCCGGTGGCGGTTATCTCATGTTCGGGCCTCCAATTGCAGCCGATCTGGATGACGATGGTGACCTGGAAGTAATAATGGGGCACTATGCCAGCTCTGTATCGTATGCCTCGGCTTACCATCATGATGGCACTGTCGTTGCAGGTTTCCCTATCACTGTGGCTACTGGCAGCCAGCTCTTCTATCTCGGGCTAGGTGATGTGACGGCGGATGGTGAGCCTGAACTCATTGCAGTGGATAATCATCTTGGATCGGATTACCGCGTTCATGTAATTGATATTTCTACCGGACTGCCGCTGACAGGCTGGCCCGTAGCTCAGACCAACTGGCCGGAGGGATTCCCGACCATCGTGGATGTGACTGATGACGGGACACAGGATATCTGCTTCGTGACCAATGGAGCTGAGCTCTTCGCTCTTTCCAGTGACGGTTCCACCATCACAGGTTATCCAAAATCCATGTCCAGTCCATCCATCTCCGGTGTCAGCGCGGGGGATATCGATGGTGATGGACTCTATGAACTTGTTGCAGCCACCTGGGATGGATATGTCTACGCATGGGATACTGACGGAACGGTGGGTTCCGACAGGGCGGACTGGCCAATGCGTGGAGTCGATGCCAGGAACACCGGAGTATTCAAAGGTTCCGGTTCGACCGGTATTGAATCCGCGGATACTCCAGGCCTGAGGTTCGCTCCAGCAAGCAACCCGGCCAGAGGTTTTGCCGAGTTCCTGCTGCCTGACCTATCCTCCGCAACTCTCGATATCTTCGACCTGTCCGGACACAGGGTGGCAAGTCTGAATGCAGCCGGAATGGAGAGCATCAGGTGGCATCCTGAAGAGACAATTCCTGCAGGTGTGTACCTTGCCCGGCTGGCCGCAGCTAATGGAGTATCACGGATGACAAGGCTGATTCTGCTTCGCTGATT
>JAOZQW010000006.1 GCA_029932015.1 Candidatus Fermentibacteraceae bacterium | reverse complement strand
TCTTGATATCCTCTCGCTGACGGCCTCGGGATGCAGCATCCTCTACAACTCCGGAAGCGGTGTGTTTACTCAGCAGGCCGCGGGCTCGGGAGACTGGCGGTGCGCTGTCTGCCTGGATTATGACGGCGACAACGACCAGGACATCTATCTCGGTACATACGGAAGTATCCCCAATGCGCTGCTGAGGAATGATGGAACTGTCTTCACAAATGTAACAGCGGCAGCAGGCGTTACCTGGAATGGCAGCACGGAGGGAATTACCGCTGGAGACTACAACAACGACGGTCATACTGATCTGTACCTTGGCAATTACTCCGCTCCTGGCTGCAAACTTTTCGAGAACAATGGTGACGGTACTTTCACGGATGTGACTGCAGCAGCCGGAGTACTCGGACATAACGACACCAGGACGGTGGCGTTCACGGATTACAACAATGATGGCTGGCTCGACATTTTCGCGTCCCACCATGACTTCTACTCCTACAGCAACATCATGTGGAGGAACAACGGCAACGGTACTTTCTCGAATGTCGGAGTCGCCCTCGGTCTATCAGGTGAGTGGATGGGAGACTACTTCGGGACCGCATGGGGTGATTACAACCTCGATGGGGATATCGACCTCTTCGCTGTCGGCCACATCGATAAGTACATGCTCTTCAGAAACGACCAGAGCGATACTGTACCCTCGGGCTATTTAGTTCTCGAATTGGAGGGCACAAGTTCAAACCATGATGCGATAGGAGCGTCCGTTACTGTTGTGGCAGGTTCCATGAGCCTGACCCGCGAGATCAGGGGTGGGGAGGGATTCCACGACTTCCACAGCATGCCTCTCGAATTCGGCCTCTACGATGCAGCATTGGTCGAGTCGCTCGAGATCCGATGGCCCAGTGGTCTTACTGAGACTTATTATGACGTAGCAGCAGATCAGTACATCTATGCCATTGAAGGCGACAGCCTGTATACCGGGATTGGCGAGTGGAGTAGCGGGACTTCCCCTTCAGACATGGTGCTTGACTGCTCACCCAACCCCTTTCAGCATACCGCTTCCATCAGGTGCTCCGGACAAGCGGGGATCAGTGTAGTTGTATCACTGTACGATCTCACAGGCAGAAGGGTCAGGATGCTCTTCAATGGCGATCTCCCATCCGGAGGGATCGTGCTCTCCTGGGATACACGTGATACAGGTGGCTCAAGGGTCCCTGCAGGGATCTACATCTGCCGGATGGATTCTCCCGCTGGAAGTGCATCGCGAATAGTTACACTTTTGGACTGATTCAGCGCCCGAGAGAGAGGACCGTAAAGGAGTTTGTGGATCACCTCTATCCCAGATGTCCTGCCGTGACCCCTCGCCGCTCCAGAGGTGTCAATATTGCCGCCGCCTGCGATCAGCGGCAATTCAAGTCCAAATTCCCGGGAGAAATCCGTGTTTGACATTGAGACCCTGTTCCTGATAGAATTTATAAAGGTATGTTCCATTCATAAATCCTGGGGGGAGAAAGAAATGAGATATCTGGTTACTACACTTCTTCTGCTCGTTCCGCTTGCATTTGCAGGCGATGCATACGAGGACGCTTCTGACGTCACAGAAACCGTAATTATTGAGGGTGAGGTAGGAGGAGGAGGTCCTATCTGGGATTGGCCAACTGCATTTCTCTTTGACAACGGACCGGTCTTCAACAGTTCCGGTACCGGTTTCGGCGGGTGTGATGAATCCATACTCGAGAGCGTGACACTCGGAATGAACACACTCGGATTCGGTCATCAGATCGACCACGACAACCGGATCGCAGACGACTTCGTTATCCCGACTGGTGAGTCCTGGGACATCGCGCAGATCACATTCTTCGCCTACCAGACGAATGCGGACTCGCTTTCAACACCCATCACCGGTCAGTATATCCAGATCTGGGACGACGTCCCTACATCCGACAAAGCATCCGTGATCTGGGGTGATCTCGCGACCGACCGTCTCAGCACAAGTGCTTTCGCAAGTGTCTTCAGGGTCACTGAAACCACGGGCGGGGCAAGCAATCGTCCAATATGGGTGAATACCTGCACTGTTCCTCTGACTCTTGGCGAAGGTACTTACTGGATAGTCTGGCAGGTGGATGGTTCCCTGAGCTCCGGCCCATGGGCACCTCCTATCGCGATTCTTGGTCAGTCCACAACCGGGAATGGACTCCAGTCCACAGACAGCGGTGTGACCTGGAATCCGGCCATGGACAGCGGATCATCCACTCAGCAGGGCTTCCCCTTCATTATCGAAGGATCTGTCGCGCTCGAGCGCTCAACATGGGGTTCCATCAAGTCCGTGTTCTAGTGCTTTCATGATTCGGAGCTGAATCTCCGGATTCAGTAGCAGCTCCTGGATATAGAGAGATCTATATCCAGGAGTTCTGTTTAATCCGGGGCAGGGACCTTCCTTGCAGCATCACTGCATTCAGAGTGCTGAATATGTAATTGCGAAATTCAGGAGATGTAAGATTCAGTTTCCCCTGCTGAGTTCCTCCGGGATAAAGGAGATCCCAGAAGCTGCTCCAGTCAGACCGCCACCGAAGGCCATCGAACTCATTCCAGTTAGTGTAATTTTCCGTCACTCAGCCCTCAGATATCGAGCACCAGACGCAGTTTCTTAACTATCGAAGACTCGCTGTAGGGTTTCCGGATAAACCCCGCAAGCCCCTGCTCCGAGAATCTGTGAAGAGCCTCCTGTTCACCGTATCCACTGGAGAGAATTATCCTGATATCAGGTCGTATTCTTCTGAGAGCTCGAAACGCCTCTTTCCCTCCGATCCGCGGCATGACGAGATCCAGGATGATACAGAGTACCTTATCCGAATGCTCCTTGAACATTTCAATCGCCTCAAGACCATCGGCTGCGGTGAGAACTTCGAACCCTGCCCGTTCAAGCATCTTCCTGCCAAGGACAAGCACCGACTCCTCATGATCGACAAGGAGGATCGTCCCGCTGCCATGCCAGTCTGATCCCCCGCTGGCATCCAGCGATTGCTCCAGATGGTTTTCCTTTATAACCGGGAAGAGGATCCTGGCAGTTGTCCCACTTCCGGGTTCACTTGTGATGCTGATGGTTCCCCTGTGGGCCTGCACTATTCCGAGCGTGGCAGGCAGACCGAGACCTCGGCCGACGAATTTAGTCGAGAAGAATGGATCAAACACGTTACTCACTGTCTCGCTGTCCATTCCGCATCCATCATCGATAATTTCCAGAGCTACATAAAGCCCCTCCTCCAGGAAATCACCCCTTCGAAGCGGGATCAGGTATTCTTTATCACATTCTATTACCATGGTGCGGATCGTAATAGTTCCACTCCCGCCCTCCAGAGCTTCAATGCTGTTGAGAAGGAGAGCCAGCAGGATGTGCTTGAGCTGAAGAGGATCGGCTGTAATGAGAGGAAGTTCATCCGCCAGGTCGAATTCCAGGAGAACTGAAGTAGGAAGCAGCTCCTGCGCGATGTGTTTTGACTGATCCATGAACTGATTGAGATCGAGTTCTGTTGGTCTTATGAATTCGTTCCCGGAGAATGCCAGCATCTGCCTGCTCAATCCTGCTGCAAGTCTGGCAGCCTTCTCTGCCTCCAAAAGATCAAATCGTACCGGGGACTCTGGCGGCAGGTCCTCAAAAGCGAGTGACAGGTTGCCCAGTACTGCGTGGAGGGCATTGTTGAACTTGTGCGCTATCCCTCCCGCCATAAGCCGCAGACTCTCGTATTTTCTGGCACGCTGCAGACGTTCGTCGAGGTGCTTCTTCTCGCCGTCGGCTCTATGCTTGGAGAGAGCCACTTCGACCATTGCCTGCAGCTCTCTGCTGTCAAAAGGCTTGAGCAGATATCCATAAGCACCGGCCTCACGGGCACGTTTAATGACTTCGATACTTGCGAACGCAGTCAGGAAGAGAACAGGAATGCCGAAACGGTCATTTATCTCCTTGGCAGCATCGATACCGTCCATTTCACCACGCAGCTGGATATCCATGAGAACCAGATCAGGAACTTGCTGCTCGAGGCTATCGAGAGCTTCCCTTGCCTCCGCGAATACGAATGGGGCGAAGTACCCCATGTCCTGAAGACGATGTTGAATATCAAGACCGACCAGAGCTTCGTCCTCGACAATCATGATGGAGTACCGGTAATTAGTGAACAGAGAATCACCTGCAGTGCTCATTCCAATAACCTCCCCACTTCCTTCACATCCTGCGGACGGCCCTCTGATTGCGGAGCATCCTCCGGTCCGCTTCCCGACCTGAATCGAATGTGGAACGCTGTTCCGCTCTCTCGATCAATGGAAATCGAGCCACCCAGCTGTATTCGAACAAGACTGTTCACGATCTGCAGTCCCAGTGTTTCTGCAGATATCTGTTCATAGTCTTCCGGAAGTCCCAGGCCATCATCCTCGACTGTCAGCTCAATCTCATCATTCTCCAGTTTACGAAGGCTGATCTGAATGGTGCCTTTCCGGCCATCAGGGAACGCATGCTTCAATGCATTGGTCAGAAGTTCGTTTACGATCAGTCCTACTGGAATGGCATCGGTGATTGAGAGTGTCAGACTATCAGTGATGACATCGAAGGTAATCGTACCCTCCTGCCTCAAATGCAGGCTGGTGATCTCCTCGATGAGTCTTGTGAAGTATTTACCCATTGAGATATGGCTCAGATCACTGGAATTGTAGAGAGCCTCATGCACCATCGCCATCGCCCTGATTCGTCTGTTGCTGTCGGTAAGAGCTTCCCGCGCCCGTTCGTCAGTAATTCTGCGTGCCTGCAGGCTGAGCAGGCTTGTCACTACCTGAAGATTGTTCTTGACTCGATGATGCACCTCACGGAGGAGGATCTCCTTCTCCTTGAGTGAAGCATGCACCTGCCTGTCTGATTCAGAGCGTCTGATAGCCTGCGCAAGATCATGTGACGCAGTGCGGAGGAAGGTCTCATCCATATCGTCATGCACTCTATCATCTGTACAGATATCAAGTCCGATGAAGCCAGTGAATCCCTCATTGATGATGATGGGCGCCATCAGTATAGCACGGATACTCTGCGGTTCGAGGATCTCCCGTTCATCGAGAGGAAACTCAGCAATATCACCCTTGAGCATTTCACCCCGCATAAGAGTGTCAATCCACCTTTTCGGCCATCTGTCGATTCCGATATCCTGCATATGCGGATTGTCTATCTCAGATGAAACACCTTCGGCGCACCACTCGGCCATCTGACTGATCATCTGAGAGCCGTCCGGTCCAGTATGATTGAGAAATATGTACGCGCGGCTGCTTTTAGAGGCTGGTCCGAGCAAATCAATGAATTTCTGGAATGGTATACCTTCCGAAAGGATGAGCAGCTCCTGCGTTGCTTCACTCAGTCCACTCAGATATTTTTCGCGCCTTCTACTGGAACTCTCGGCTAGTATCCTCTCGGTGATATCCTTGGCAAAGAGTGCTACCATCTGCACTTCACCGGTTTCATCCAGGATTGGATACATGGAATTGTCAAAGTACTTCAGTTCATTCCTATCCTCGAATCTGACAGGTTTCCTGCTGGCAACGATCTCCCTGAATACTTTCCACCTGCTTGCGGTGACCTCAGGGGAGGCGAACTCGAAAGGACACTTGCCGATAAGCTCTGCCCGTGTTCTGTTGAAGCCTTCAGCTGCAGCCTGATTCAAGGCTACAAGGTTTCCCTCCGGATTGATGAGCATCGCCATATCCGTCGTGGCGTCGAGCAGAACGCGGGCTTTCTCTTCACTGTCGCGAAGCACCTCTTCAGCCTTCATGCGCTGAGTCGTATCCGTCAGTATTGATACAAATCCAGTAATATCACCGTGACTGTTTCTCTTGTAATCCCAATCGGTCTGTATGCTGATACTGGTGCCGTCTTTTCGCAGATTGGTCCCGAACCATGGTTTGGGCTTCGGCTGCTCATCTACGAGATACTGCAGGTAAGCGCTCAGCTCCTCCTTTTCCTGAGATGGAAGCAGATCGAACATCGATGTGTCTACCAGTTCATCTCTCTCATATCCTACTATTCTGCAAAAGGCGCTGTTCACGAACAGTATTTTGCCTGATACATCGATCTCCTGGACACCAGTTACCATGGTTTCAACAACAAGGCGGTACTTTTCTTCGCTCATGCGGAGTGCCAGCTCCGCCTCCTTGCGGACACTGATATCCCGCACTGAAACCAGTAGCAGTTCCCTGCCACCTATCACTACCATACTGGGATTGATCTCAACCCAGAATTCTCTGCCGCTTTTGTCACGGGCATGCCATTCAGTGGCAGGGAAAGCTCCCTCCCGAACGCCCTGAACTCCCATCTTGAGAAAAGCCTGGTCGAACGGCTGATCACTTGCAGACAGGTCAGGAACTGTGAGTCTGCTCAGTTCATCTCTCGAGTAGCCATACAGATCACATGTTCTTCTATTGACGCTCACTATGCATCCGGTTCCGGCATCATGCAGGAATACAGCATCATTAACGCCATCAAAAATGGCTGAGTACATCGCTTCACTTTCCTGAAGAGCTTTTCGATCCTGCGCCCTGAGAAGAACGTACGCGATGAGGAAGAACAGCACCGGCAGCATGAGTCCGGAATAGTCCTCGATGCTATCTAGCGAATCGGTGATGCCTGACCATTCAAGGATATTGCTTATGTCATGGAAGAGATCAAATATGAGAAGCGCGAGCAATATCCACCATGCTTCTCGATGCTGCTTCAGGATCCTGCCCCGCCACAAGGCAAACAGTGCTGCAATAATCGACAGAAGAGAGATAATAGTGATTGGAAGAACCGGATTCACTCTGCTGCCTCACTGGAGCGAGTGAAGATTCGCCAGCACCATACAGCGAGAAGAATTGAACTGACAGCATAGCAGATATGCTCGATGAGATTGAGTGCTTCATGCCAGAACAAACCTTCAGCCAGTGTCGCTATCCATCCCGCGGAGAGTACGACAAAGGATGCGATAAATGTCTTCCAGGCGGGGAGCTTCCTGATCTTGTCACGGCTGATGATCAGAAATGCCCATACGGCCATTGCAAGGATAAGTGTAATGATCTCGTTAGCCTGCATCGCTCACACCTCTATCCATGCCATTCAGCCAGGTATCTGCGAATCGGAGACACCTGAATTGAAATCCACCCGGTCAGGTATCAAGCACTTTTCGAACGCGGCGAAGCAGGTCATCGGGGCCATACGGTTTCTGGATGAGCTGCAGGCCTTCATCGAGAACGAAACTCGTATGTATCGCATTATGACTGTAGCCGCTGCTGAACAGCACAAGCACACCCGGCTTGATCATCTTAATTCTGTCGTGCACCTGCTTGCCGCCAAGTCCGGGCATTACGACATCGAGAAGTGCCAGAGATATCTCTCCAGCATGGGCTTTGAAAAGCCGCACCGCTTCTTCGCCATCCTCAGCGCTCAGGACCGAGTATCCCGCTCTTTCGAGCATCTGCTCGGTCAGGATCCTTACCGAATCATCATCCTCGGCAATGAGTATCATCTCGGTCCCACCGATCGTGGCACCGGGAACGCTGCTGGAAACTTCAGTAGCTCGGTGCTCAACCGAAGGCATGTAAATCTTGAACATGCTCCCTTTGCCAACCTCACTGTAGACCTGGATCTCTCCCTCATGCTGCTTGACGATACCATAGACCGTCGACAGGCCGAGTCCGGTCCCTTTCCCAACCTCCTTAGTGGTGAAGAAAGGATCAAAGACATTTTCCAGGGTTACCTCATCCATCCCCGCACCGGTATCGGTAACACTGAGAAGGACGAAGCGCCCCGGCTTCGCCCATGGATGTGTTCTGATGTAATTGCCGTCTATGAGGACATTCGCAGTCTCGATGGTGATATGCCCCCCGTCCGGCATCGCATCCCGCGCATTGATGCACAGGTTCATCAGCACCTGCTCCATCTGCCCCCTGTCGGCGCTTACGATCCCCAGTTCGTGGCCGGGGATGAAGTCACAGATGATGTGCTCTCCGATCACGCGGTGAATCATCTTCATCAGGTTGCTGATCACATCGTTGAGATCAAGTTCAACCGGATCTAGTATCTGACGGCGACTGAATGCCAGGAGTTGATTGACCAGTGCCTTCGCTCGATTGCCGCCTTCTTCCACCTCTCTGATGGAGGTATGTGCGGGATGACTTGGGTCAATATCCGCCAGCGCCAATTCAGCGTAACCGTTGATCACCTGAAGGAGGTTGTTGAAGTCATGCGCTATTCCTCCGGCCAGCTGTCCCACAGCTTCCATCTTCTGTGCCTGCCGCAGCTGAACTCCGAGCAGCTTCCTCTCGGTGATATCACGCGCAATGTAGAGAACCGTGTTTTCGGTCTTGGGCGTCGCCCTTCCTTCAAACCAGTAGGTTCTGTCTCCGATAAGGAGGGGATACTCAATCGATACCACTTCCCTGCTGTCAAGACTTTTTCGAATGAAAGCAAGGAACCGGTCGGCCTCAGGTTTGGGGAAGACCTCATGGAGCGTTTTGCCAAGCACATCATCCCTCGGTTTGACCATGAGTTCAGGGGATGTTGGCGCGATATTGATGTATCTTCCATCGTAATCCATCTCAAATACGATATCCGTCATTGAGTTGAACAATGTACGCAGTTCACTCTCCGACCTCTGCAGAGCCTCTTCGGCCCTTCTGCGCTCTGTGATATCCTCGAAGGTTGCCAGTATCCCCATAACCTCGCCACTGGCATCGTGAAGCGGGGTCTTGCTCGTATCCAACCAGCGATCAGTTCCATCCGTATCATGCAGATGCTCAATTATGTGCATTTCAGGTTGATCTGCTTCCATGATCCGTCGGTCAATCTCCCGATAAGAGTCGGCCTCCTCCTTCGTGACGCAGAGATCGTAATCCGTTTTGCCCCTGATCTCCTTTGGATCATCAAGTCCAAGAGTATCAGCAAGAGATCTGTTGCAGCCGAGAAATACTGAATCGCGATCCTTCCAGAAGACGGATTGCGGAATATTATCGATAACAAGGTCGAGCATCTCCTCAGAAGCTCTAAGCGCCTCCTGATTACACTCCCGCTCTGTCACATCCCTGCTGAAGAGGGAGAAACCGACCAGGTCAGCATCTGAATTGAATATCCCCGAGACTCTTGAGTCCAGATACCGCGGTCCGTTCTCCGTCTCCTGGGTTATCGAATAGCAGTACTCCCCAGTGCGGCGGACGGTCTCAATAGCCCGTTCGAGCCGCTCTGGGTCGACCTTCTCTTTCATATGCATATCCATGACCGTTTGCCCGATGACTTCCTCCTGCTTATAGCCGAAGAATTCCTCCGCCATCGGGTTGTAGTAGGTTATCCGCAGATCGAGATCGGTCGTGGCAATGGCGACATCGCTGGCACTATGCAGGATACTATCCAGAAGCATAGTCTTGTCTGCAAGCGCAGCCTCGGTCTTCCTTTCTTCGGTGATATCGATGCCGGAAGCGATTATCTTCAGTGGTTTTCCACTGTCATCGGGGATGATGGTAGCGGTAAGAAGCGTATCGATAATGCTACCGTCAAGCCGCTGCAACTGCAGCTCTCCCTGCCACCGGCCTGTCTCAGTCAGCTCCCGCATCGGGGCTTCAATGGCCTCGGGATTCACCAGTAGCGAAAGTACAGACAATCCTCTTGCGGTCCTGATGTCTTCCAGATCGAATTTTCGGAGGAATTCACTGTTGACCCACTCGATCGCAAGAGAGAGGTCACAGATGATGATAGCGTGGGTGGAGATCTCGATAGCCTTGAGGAGGGTTTCCCGATCCAGTCCACCGGTCTCTGCAGATTCAGTCCGGTCTGCCGAATCCGATTCGTCAAAACCCATCTGATCCACCCCCCCGGGAAGGAACTCTAAATCAACACATAAGGTTATATTACATTCCGGCGGATAGAATGCAACCTGCTATTTGTGTATCGATGTGCCTGTATGCAGGGGAACCTGCCGGATCGCAGGTTTAGAGACTTCCCTGGATCTTCGCCTCGCCCCAGGTGGTTTGATCAAGAGCAAGACAGGTACCGTTGATCAGTGAGTCCAGTATGACACTTACACTCTTCTCCGGAACGCCATGGCTTAGCTGATTGCGATACGATCACTACTACCCAAGTGCAATTCTGCTACAGCCCATTGTTGCAGATTCTGTTTCCTCTACTGCTTTGCTCTATTGCCCTGGTCCGATTTCCGGTATCCGTAACGGCGGCGGCTTTTCGTTGCTCTATGGGCCCGTTTTCTTTTCTTCTCTGTTCCCAGACGCCGCCGCTTTATTATCCATGCAACTTCTGATTCTCCTGCAAGGATATGATCATGAACCAGATTCTGACTTTGTATACATTTCATGGCATAATAGTGATTAGCTCTTGTCTTACAGCATAGGAAGGTGCATGCCAATGTGTAACAGACCAGCCGTTGATGAATCCATCAGATTCGGTTCCGGACTGATCATGAGGCTGATAATGATTCTCACAGCAGCACCGACCATCGCTGATTCGGCGACCATGTTCGAATTCCCCGACGGCAGGACTGCAATGCCTGTTCAGACTGTAGAGGTCAGGATAGATGCCGAGAGTGTCTCCATCGTACCCAACGGAGAACTGCTCCACTGGGATGAACTTCCCATGATGGATGTGACCTGCACCTTCTACCTGACGAATCTGACGGAGAGGACGCTGGATATTACGGTGGGGTTCCCGTTCGAATCGTTCAACGGACGATCCGGAGAGATTTCCACAAGAGACTACAGCAATTGGGAAAACAGTCGTATTGCAGGTGAGTGGCTAGTACCTTGTTCCGGTGTGGATGGCAGGCTCCCCGGATCTGAAAGCTGAAAGGTGCGACCTTATCGACGATCTCGACAGGAGTCTTCGGGAGCACAGATCGGTGATGGAATCGGCCGGCCTGGAGTTCATGCTTCCGATGATGACGCTCAAACGAGCCTGGTCGGAGACCAACCTTGCACGGTACGCATCAGATCCCGGCAGACAGGCGCGATACATGATGACCCTTGAGAACCTGGAAGACGCCATCCTCGGAGTGAGTATCATCGATCCTTCTCTTTCCTCACTCTACTGGCTCACAGGCTGGATCACTCCGGGTAAGGAGATGAGCGATCTTGAGCGCTACCTGAATACATATGCGAGCGAAGCACCTGTTCTCTCCCGGATGGACATAAGGGACTGCTGGGCAAGCAGCAGTCTGCCACTGATCCAATCCACTACCGGCCTTTCCTCTCACTCAGAGATAGAAGCAGATCTGAGCATCGAGGTTTCCAGTCACCTCAGCGGGCAGGCAGGCTACACTTATACTGCTGTCAATCTCATGGACAGCGACCCCACTTCCGCATGGATGAGGGATATGGATACGGAGAGACGATAACACTGAAGACTTCTGATACCTGTACAGTGAGCGGCTTCATGATAATGAACGGGTACTGCAGCAGCGAGCCAGCCTGGGAGAACAACTCGAGGGTCAGAAAATTCCTTGCCTCCAGGAACTCGTCACCAGTGTGCGTACCTGAACTGGAGGATACTTCCTACTCTCAGGCAATGCAGTTCCCCGAGGTCATCACCCTCGATACCGGTGACTCTATCACTCTTGAGATAATCGAGGTTTATCCCGGCATCAGGTACGATGATACGGCCATCTCGGAACTAAGCTGCACCATCGACTGAGTCCACGCAGGCTCAACTTCAGAACACTACCGAAGCAAACACCCTGATGCCGGAGAGGTCTTTGTTCCCCTGGCCGGCAAGGCTGGAGCCCGTAGGTATCCATTCGGGTTTCACAACAATATCGATTGAGGTCGAGCCGCTGAGGAATATCCTTGCGCCGATCTCCGCACCGATCACACCTGCTCCGGTAGAGGTCTTCTCCTGGACGCCTGTCGGTGAATCCCACAGGAGCATGCCGCCTCCGTACAGCCCGAGGAGCGGCTCGATGCCTCTGGGTCCAGCATATCTGCGATAGAACGGGTAGTACCTCCAGCCGATGGTCAGGGGTATACCCGATATTCCGTCCCAGGTCTCCCTGTCGCTGCCGGCCATGAGATATCCTGTTTCTATGATGAAGCAGTTGCCAAGACTTGGAGGTATCTGCAGGGAGGCCGAGAATGCCGGACCTGGTGAAAGCTGGGAATCCTCATCGAACAGAGCTGGCATCCACATGCCGCCGCCCAGGGAGAATTGAAGGTCTCCCCTCTCTTCCTCTGCAAGGGCGACCAATGCTAATGCAAGCAAAATTGTGAAAGCGGTTTTCATGTCACCATTTCCTTTCTGTAACTAGAACTCAATCCCTTTTCTCGCCTGAAGTCCCTCCGATAAGTAGTAGTGCTTTACTTCTTTCATCTCAGTGACCAGGTCCGCCAGTTCGATAAAGCTCTCAGGGGCATACCGTCCGGTCAGTACCAGTTCAATCCCCGGGGGTCTCATATCAAGCAGCTTCAGCACATCAGCCTCTGCGATTAGCCCCATGTGGACCGCAACATTCAGCTCGTCAGCAATAATGAGTCCATACCTGCCTGTTTGAAGTACACTCTGAAGTCTTTGAAGTCCTTCAGCTGCAGCCTTCAAGTCTTCGATGGATGGCTCCTCACCCTTGCAGATAAGAGTCGGTGTCCCGTACTGCTCAATGGTGATGAGATCCGGGAAATGCTCCGGAAGAGAAAGCTCCGAGTAATCACTCCCCTTCATGAACTGGCCGATATATACGCTTATGTCCGCGCAGGCAGCTCGAACTGCAAGTCCGAGAGCGGCAGTGGTTTTTCCCTTGCCGTTGCCGGTATAGACATGAAGCCTGCCTATGTTCTGCTGCATCATCACCTGTCCTCTGGAATGTCTCTTTGGTCAATGAACTCAACGAAAGCGTCTGCAGTATAGTAATCATCCTCATCCCAGCAGCTGCCAACGAGGATGAAGCCGTCACCAGCCTCGAGTATGAAGAGCGGATCAGTGTACTCGGCCGGTCCGGGAAGGACATTCCAGCCCATGACGTTTCCGAAGGGGTCCAGCAGTACGAGCACGGGATCCATGTCTACGCTGTGCATCATCTCTTCGTTCTTCTCACCGGTCCAGCCGGTGAGGAGGAATCCTCCGCGGTCCTCCAGGGGAATGCCGGAGTTGCAGACAAGGTGACCCATCCCATACTCAAGAGTCTCTTTGACGATGTTCCCTCGTGCGTCCAGCATTACGAACAGACCATGGTACTGCATCCTGAACATGTCGGTGGTGCCAACGAGCAAAGTGCCGTCATCCCTCGCAGGCAGGATATCCTGCACGGAGTGAGTCATCTCTCCACGGGCGTCCACCTCTGCTGACCATTGAATGTCACCTGCCCTGTCGAAGCGGCTGACGAAGAGTGTTGAAGAGAAACCATCCTCATCCGAACCCACCACGCATCCGCCATCAGGCATGCTCCGGAGAACATCGGGGTTCATCCACCAGCCTTCGACAGGTATCTCCGATACCCAGAGAGTATCACCATGTGAATCCAGTCTGAACAGATCCTTGCTGAGTACATCGTCAGAGTCTGCATCATGCAGATCGGCCGTCATCAGGTAGCCGGAACCTCCAGCCAGAGGCAGCATGGAGCTTATCTCGCTATATCCGAGATCACCTGCATCAAGATAGCCTTCCTCAGGGATCCAGATGATATCAGCGGGGTCAGTGTCACGCGAGTAGATCTGTATCTCAGAGAATTCCCGAACGGTCTCCCAGGAGGATAACTGAAGAGCGAACGAGTCATCTGAGAGCCAGCCGCAACCTCTTGTCCATGTTGGGTCATCGATGTCGATATCCAGCGGGGCAAGAACCGGCTCTGACCCGTCGAAGGGGACCAGTGCAAGCACGTATGACATACCTCCCGCCGGATCAGCGCATTGGAGGACAACGGCACAGCCATCATCCAAAGCTATTACTGAAACCGGGACATCCCTGCCATCGGTTCCGAAAGTAACACCCTGAAGCAATGTGAGTGCAATACTGAAGAGAATGTGCATACGAACCTCCCTCCCTTGTACAATACAATGCAGGAAGATAGTCGTACCACTCTGCAATTGGGGACAGCAGCTGATCCAGCTAGCGGAGGCAAGGATTCAGATAAGTACCTATACGCTCAGCATAACCTGCACAGATATTACTTTGGTTCAAGGCTATGCTTCTGTGGTTGGTTCGTGCAATTGCTCGCTTCCGTATTTCAGGTGCTCCTCATTGATCTTGAGTGTCATGCTTAGACGCTTGGCCATGGCATCGGAGCAGGTGCGTCGACCATGCTCATAATCACTGACCATGTTCTGGCGAATACCCAGTTTCTCGGCGAGTTGTGTCTGAGTCAGACCTGCCTTAAGGCGAGCACCGGCAAGCAGATTGCCGATGCGGTTCTTTTCCATCTCCTGCCAGTATTCAGTACTCTCGATGGAAACAGATTCGTCTTCAGGCTCGTCGGCCAGTACAGTAACGTCGTACTTCTTCCTGATCCAGGCGAGCAATTCGTCAACATGTTCGCCATGAATCGAAATCTCAATATGGGTTTTTTTCACGAGAGCCAACATAATACACCTCTATTACTATTTCGCCTTTGTGGCATATCCAGCATACCACATACCTGTAGTTCAAATGGCAATGGTATCGATCCTTGCCCAATGGTGAGAAGTTGTGCCATGATTTTTGGACCGGGCCATCTGTCTGGAGATCTATGATCAACAAGAAAAGGAGCTTCTGAACATTGACTGGCAACTTCTTCAAACGGTGGCTAGCCTTCTTCCTGATCCAGACTTCATATCTCATTGTGGTTATATTATAACCTAATGCATGAGTTGAGGTAAGTTATATTTGCGAAAGTGAACGCCTCATATCAGCAAACAAGAAGCATTAGTCATACCCTTGCCTCAGTTCTGTTGGATTTAATTGTCCCTCTACCAGCAACAGTTGAAGCCACATTTATAATGATATCATGTCTGAGTAGAATGTACAAGGAAAGTTGACAGGATTATACATACTAATCGGAGGACTGATGATCCGGAGTGAGTGGAGAAGCTTTAGACAACTCAAACTGATAGGAATCGGGATTGTTCAGCCATCTTGCTATCTCCATCACTGGTTCCGCAGAATCGAGCCAGTAATCCGGGATGTAACCGATACCTTCTTCAATACCTGGTGCAAGAAATAGTTTGCACGGCAGCAAAAGACAAATGAGCGAGTTCGGCAACCAGTATTGGTAAACCTCTCCAAATGTGCCTACACCAGCAGAATTCTCGCCAATCAGCACGGCTCCTGGTATTGATTTTGAATAGTCAATCAGTGCCTCTCCAGATGATGCCACTCCTCGGTCAATCAGAAACACAGCACGACCCTCGTAATCACCCATCTGCCTGGGAGTCAGCTCATCCCATACATACATCCAATTACGGACAGGTCTATCTCGCAGGCGTTCCAGAGCCTGCCGCATCTGATTGATTCTCTCAGCATATCCTTCCGGCATATCCTCGGTGATAGGTAATGCTGCTCCAGAGCCAATTGTAGCAGGTGTACAGAAAACGGCAGAGTACATTCTCCACTGTGCTACACTATTCAGACCCATGACGAATTCCTTGGCATATACACTTCTGCCCCCGTGATTCCCCATCAGATCAACAATGACCCGGTCCTGCTCGGCAAGGGTAGCCCCACTCGCTACAAACTCCTGAAGACTCTCGTGATAGCTGGTGGAGAAGCTGGAGATGCGGATAAAATCGATTCCCTCAACTTCGGTTGTGTAGTACACTCGATCATCCTGGTGTTCTACCTTGGTCAGCCGGGATTCATGGAGCGGAAGTGTTATCGAAACTACTGAAGCTGTATCGAAAAGCGATGATGCACTGAAATCAGAACCTGACTCATCGGCAGCTGCAGACTTTGCTTGGAATTGGAAAGAAGCCTCAATGGGATCCTGGCTTGTGAAGACTCCAAGCTGATACTGTTCAATGCCGTATCTGGACAGTATTCTAAAAAGCTGATCTTCAGCCCCGACATAGGTCATACCAGGTTCTACGGAGTCGCAGTTCGAGCAGACAACGGTGTATTCAACCCCAGGGTCAATATCTCCATTTTCTGTTTGCATTCTCTCAACGATTACGTCGGCGAAGTATGGGTTTTTCCGATCCAGGAAGTGATGCCGCTCATGGCCGATTATACTAAGATGGCCATCTTGTACATCTGTCAGGCCCTCTGCAACAATCCGCTCCATTTCAACTACCGAGATCTTCTCACTTCCCTCGGCGAGTTCGATCAGATTCTCATAAATAGCATTGAAGTCTATTCCCTGATTTTCCCAATACGAATAGCCACTGTATGCGTTTTCGATGAGGTATTTCAGCATTTCGATGTCCTGAAGTGCTTCGCTGCCAGAGATACTATCGGGGCACTCCCCATCTGCAGCTGGAGTCAGTTCCATGAATACTGTCGGCTGATATAGCTCATTTATATAGGCTGCAAGTGGACCCTGCACCACACGCGGTTCTATTTCACCACATTCATCGTCGTAAAGGAAGGTCAAGTCGTCGATCCATAAGGTGCCACTTATCGAAGAGAAGAGGGTGAATTTCACATCCCTCGCCAAGTGTGCATCCAGGTCAAGAGATACGGTGACTTCAGTCCAGCCATAGGTGCCTCGTGCCAGACTGCACAAGCTGTTACTTCTATCCCCAAATAAACCATCGTACCAGAAACCGGCATAGCAGTTATTGAACTGATTGCCTTCCTGCTGCAGATCCTCTCCTCTTATGTAAAACCTAGCGGTGACGAGCCTTATATCATCCGGTAGATCGATATGGAGTGAATGCCAGTATGTGGTGGAATCGCAACCTGAGATTCTCAGACTGTTCCCTGCTACGAAGACACATGTATCCTGTTCGATAAGGTTATCTACTTCAACATCTCCTGTTGTAGCCCCAATAGCCTTCTCCATGCCTGCAGGAGCGCCTTCTACAAAAGTATCGAAGTCGATTGAGCATATTCGCTCAATAACAGTTCCATCACTACCCGGAAATGTATCAGCGTAGGCGGGTAAGGCAATACAGGCATACAACAGCATCGCTGCAGTGGGTAGTATTGTTGTTCTCAGAAGTGCTTTCATCAAAATGCCTTCTATACCTCGGTTGATCACTTTCCAACCTCTCCGATACTATTGTGATCACCAATGGCAAATCAGAGCGTCTCGGGAACGCTTCGAATGAGCCGTTCCTCGCCCAAGCCCGATGAAGGGGAAGCCGGCTCTATTCGATTGTTCTAGCTCCGCTATCTCTGATGTGCTACGTATTCGTCAAGTAGAGTCCGAATCATCCTCTGGTATTGTGTATTATGGAGTTCAGCTTCCTTCTTGAAGAAGTCTACACTGCGCCTGGTAAGGGAAATGGTGATTTTGACCGTTTCATCCTTGAGAGCCAGCTCTTCGGGAGTGGGAAGAAAATCCTTTACCACTCTGACACCACCCATAGGCTCATCAGAGTACTGTATTTTGCTTTTCATAATATCTCTTGCCCCTTCTCCAGTATCCTGCTCCGATTATTCTGATCTGCTTGTTTCGGTAAGTGAAACGTACAGTCAGGATTCCTTCCGTAACTCGACCTATGCAGTAGAAACGTTGTTCCTGCTGGCTGTGGGATACATCCTCCAGGATGATCCTGCAAGGATCAAGGAATG
The DNA here is from genome assembly GCA_029932015.1 of Candidatus Fermentibacteraceae bacterium. Classification (GTDB taxonomy): domain Bacteria; phylum Fermentibacterota; class Fermentibacteria; order Fermentibacterales; family JCC-6; genus JAOZQW01. Next base: position 552 of record JAOZQW010000006.1, on the reverse strand, counting down.
CCAGCTGAGCCAGTGCGAAGGATACTCCGTGTTTCTTCCGGTTCAGTTTGTCCTTGTTTTCGTCCCAGTGAAAGTCTGGCTTCTCTTTCATGTTGCCAATATCGCATAAGTATGTCTTTTTGTCAATACGATAGTATGGTTATGTAGGGTACACATATCTCAATATTGCCAATATCATAATGCATGAGCAATGCATGTATCATCAGGATTGTAAGGATATGGATATAGTGCAGAAGGCTGAAGTGATGAAATCCGCGGGATGAAAATCTGCATGCTAAGTGACCAGATTGAATCCGCACAAGCAGTGCTACCTATCTGAGGAAGTCTCTTATACCCTTTGCAGCTCGGAGGCCGTCAGCGATAGCGGTAATGGCGTCACCCGCTCCGGGAGTGATATCACCTCCGGCGAAGTAGTTCTCCACGCCGGTGAACTGGTTCTCATCGACGACGATACGGCCCCACTTCATTTCGAGCTGGTCAGAGAGTTCTTTCGGGAGGAATTTGAGGTCAGATGCCTGACCTATGGCCAGGAAGAGAGTGTCCGCAACGATA
>JAOZQW010000492.1 GCA_029932015.1 Candidatus Fermentibacteraceae bacterium | reverse complement strand
AGCCGATCTCAGAGCCGAATACGAGGGCATTGAGGACTCCATAGAGTTCAGTTTCAGGGAGGTTCAGATCACTGAAGCCCCGCTGACGAGTGATAACACGCTGAAGGTCGTGAATCTGCTCCTTGCACTCCCGCATGGAGTGCAGAAGATGAGCGGAGTTGTCCCAGGACTTGTTGAAACTTCCGTGAATATGGCGATTCTCAGCCTGACTGAGGGGCAGATGAGCATCTTCTTCAGCGCCAGGAGTCCGATCTCGAGCGGCAAACACGCAGTGGCAGAGAGAGCCAGAGCGATCTGCGATATGTCGGACTCTGCATATATCGAGGGGGAGGGCTATCCTGGCTGGATGCCCGCCACCGACTCGAAGCTGCTCGCACGGGCAATGGAGGTCTACAGATCGGTATCTGGTGAGGATGCGCTTACTGAATTGATCCATGCGGGTCTCGAGTGCGGGATAATCGGCGACAGGATCGGCGGCATGGATATGATCTCGATGGGTCCGGATATAAGGGATGTGCATGTACCCGGCGAGAAGGTGAGCATCTCATCCATGCAGAGATTCAACAGGTTCTTCATGGAGCTGCTGGCAGCACTGGATTAGGGACGGGAGCTGGCCATGACTGATGATCGATTCGACGCAGGAGGACTGAAAGAAATTTTCGAGGAGGCTTCATCGGAGCTGTTCCCTTCTATGAAGCCCAAGACATGGGATCCACTCAGCGCTTCTCAGATCGAGCTTCTCGAGAAGAACGGCAACCGGTCCGGCGACTGGTCGAATGTGAGGATCGCCCCCGGTTCGGAGCTGTTCACCGTTGAGGACTGCCGATTCGATGGTGAAGTCAGGCTTGCTCTTATCCCATCGTCCATTGCAGGAGCAACTGGTCCTCATCCTCTTCTCCGTGATTCCATCCTGGAGAATATGGAAGTAGGTCCTGGATGCAGAATAGTCTCAGTCGGTCTTCTAAGTGGTTTCCTGCTAGAATCAGACGTGACCGTCGAGAATTGCGGCAGAGTAACTTATGCGACTGGTACTGCCTGCGGCTGCGGGATACGTCTCGAACTCGGTGTAGAGACTGGGGAGAGGACGGTCAGATCCTTCACACTCCTGCATACGGCTCTTGCGGATATTCTATCAAAGGGGTGCCGATCGGAACTTCTCGGAGTCTACGGGGAATTCCTCAACAGACTTATGGCCAGGCTCACTGCAAGACCGAGAGGGCTTATCAGGAACGGCAGTCTCCTCCGCGGAACTTCGCTTATAGAGAACTGCTTCATTGGACCTTTCTGCAGGATTGAGAACGCTACTGCAGTCCGGAACAGTTCCCTGCTCGGGGACAGTGCCCGAGGCAGTTCGGTGACTGATGGGGCGCTGGTCAGGGATTCGATACTCCAGTGGGGCGCGTTGGTGGATTCACTTGCCATTGTCG
>JAOZQW010000182.1:2087-5116 GCA_029932015.1 Candidatus Fermentibacteraceae bacterium | reverse complement strand
GATGCCGCCCTGCGATCCCTCTCGATCCATCCTGCAGCTCCGGATCCCGGGGAATCGATCACCCTCACCGCAATTCTGGCAAACTGCGGAACGACAACGCTCACTGACGGGGTCATCACCTTCTTCTTCGACTCTAATGCAGACTCGCTGCCGGATGCAGGAGAGGTCATCACACTCATTACACTCCCAGTCATCCCGCCAGGCGGTATGGACACACTCTCAACAAGCTTCTCCTGCCCCGCTATAGGCAGTTACCTGACGGCAGCACTGATCTCCATTGACGGGGATCAGAACCCCTCGAATGACCTTGTCATGATGCACTTCACGAGCGGAGACGGCATCCCGCTTGTCATTTCGGAGGTCCTCTGCAATCCGGAGGCAGAGGACTATGATGAGTTCATTGAACTCTACTATCCGGGACCGGGAGTCTTCGATATTACAGACTGCAGGTTCACGGATGGGGATGCGCTCGATGCGATCATCCCATGGGACAGCCTCTTCGGTGAACTCGCATTTCCAAATCTCTCCGAGGGACCATGGATACCCGCAGGCAAGTACGCAGTTATTCTCGACAGGGAGTACACTTCGGGCATCCAGCCTTACCAGATGCCCCCCGGCACGGTTGTGCTCACAACGGGCAACACTACACTTGGAGACGGCCTCACATCCACAGATCCTCTGACACTCTATAACTCTCGCGGCACTGCCGACCAGCATGTTATGAGCACCTACGGGACACCGCTTATCTCTGATGATCCGCTGCTGCGGGACGATGATGGACTGGATGGAATTCCGCTGGATCCTGGAGAAGCGAATAGCATTCATCGCATTGGACCGCAATCACCTGACAGCGAAGAGAGCTGGGCAGTCTCCGACTCTGGTCCTACTCCGGGCGGACCTCCTCCGGAGATATGCAGCGGCGTCAATGCTGCCGCCATCGATCTGGAATGCTCACCACCGATGGGTGAGAGTGATCTTGATGCCCAGCTGACAGTGAGCTTCACCAATATTGGAAACGATGTACTCCCGGATTCGACCCTGGTAATAAGTTTCTACGCAGACCTGGACGAAAATGGTCTGCCCTCGGAAGACGAACTCCTTTCCAGCATTCAGACAGGTCCTCTCTCTCCGGGAGATACACTCATCGCCTCCTGCATTTGGGAAACAGTGACCGGCTCCATTAAACTCATCGCAGTGGGATCATGCACTCTGGATTCAATACCGCAGGATGATTCGGTATCATGTGAATGGAACTCTCCGCTCAGCATCGTGATCAGCGAGATCATGTATGCTCCTGAACCCGGGCGACCCGAGTGGCTTGAACTCGCAGCTTGCCCTGGTGAGGAGGCTTATCTTATAGGATGGAGCTTTGAGGATTCAAGGGAGAGCACTGTCTTCTGTTCTGAGAGCCTTCTCATCGCTGAAGAGGGATTCGTGATACTCACATCCGATTCCAGTGATTTCAGGGAGGATTGGCCTGAAGTACAATGCCCGGTATTGCAGCCTCCCTCCTGGCCTGTACTGAACAACTCCACACAGCAGGGGCAGGAATGGGCGGACAGGCTGATCATCCGAAACTCATCCGGCACACCGATGGATTACGTTCCCTACGACGATGACTGGGGCGGCGAAGTTGGTGTGAGCATCGAACGAAAGGGCTCCCTCTTCCCGGGCTGGGACAGAGGCAGCTGGACCGGCTGCTCATGTGGAGGTACTCCAGGAAGAGAGAACAGCTGCGCATTTGAGGGGACCGGCGGGGGCTTTCTTGAGTACTCACCGGATCCATTCTCTCCCGATGGGGACGGTGTCGATGATGTGCTCTCGATATCGATAAATCCGGATTGGGATCAGTGCGAGATTACCTTAACCATCTACAATGTCCAGGGCAGAGTTGTCACCAGGCTGGCAGAAGATGAGGCTTGCACAGGAAGTATGAATCTGATCTGGGAAGGCACCGGAGATGATGGTGGCAGGTTAGCGGTCGGGAGATACATCGTTTACCTGGGCGCCCGCGAATCAAGTTCGGGTGAGCACCGCGAAACCTGCGGCGTCGTCATCCTCGCCCGTCCACTGTAACCGAGGTCGAGGTCGGGCTTCACTTTCGATACTTAATTGTCATGTTTAATGTAGTATGAGCTGATAGATGATAAGACGCAATTATCATGACCCATTATGCATGATATTATATATATAATTATTGTGTATCCTAAACGCCAAACGGGTCCAATTTATACTGTTTTGGTCAATCTAGTATCGAAAGTGAAGCCCGACCCGAAGCTTCCTCTAAACGCCAAACGGACCCATTTTATACTGTTTTGGTCAATCTAGTATCGAAAGTGAAGCCCGACCTCGAAGCTTCCTGAGCATGTCGGCAGTCATCGAGGGGAGGTCCCAGTCCGGGCTCCAGCCCCACTCAGCCCTCGCTGCCGAGTCATCGACTGACCGGGGCCATGTATCCGCAATGGCCTGCCTGTAATCGGGTTTGTATTCAACCCTGAAATCAGGGATATGCTTCCGTATGCTGTCTGCGATATCTCCTGCGGTTATCGAGAGAGCGCCCACGTTGAAATCGTTGTGATGCACAAGTGAGGTGAAGTCAGCCTCAGCCAGCTCCATGGTAGCCTTGATGCAATCTGGCATGTACATCATCGGAAGCATCGTATCTTCCCTGACGAAGCAGGTGTACTCACCTTTTTCAACGGCCTGGTAGTAGATATCAACCGCGTAATCGGTAGTGCCGCCACCTGGAAGAGTTTCAGACGAGATAATACCTGGATACCGCAATCCTCTTACATCGACACCGAATCTGTGAACGTAATAGTCACAGAGGAGCTCACCGGCAACCTTGGTAACACCGTACATGGTCTTCGGACGAAGTATGGTCTCCTGTGGTGTATTCACCCTGGGGGTTTCCGGACCGAAGGCTGCTATCGAACTCGGGACGATAATCCGGAACAGGTTCAGCTTCCTCGCAGCCTGGAGGACATTGACTGTTCCCTGCATGTTGACCATCCAGCAGAGTCCAGGCT
>JAOZQW010000182.1:0-1987 GCA_029932015.1 Candidatus Fermentibacteraceae bacterium | reverse complement strand
GCCTGGAGGACATTGACTGTTCCCTGCATGTTGACCATCCAGCAGAGTCCAGGCTCCTTCTCGCCTGTTGCGGAGAGGATAGCGGCCATATGGAAGATGGAGTCGATGCGGTGGTTACCGATGACCTTCACGATGGCCTCGGGGTCGGTGACATCAAGCTGGCTCCACGGTCCGCCATGAACAACGGGATTGTCATCCGCTGGCCGGATGTCTGAGGCAACCACATTGTCCGCACCATATCTGCTTCTGAGTTCAACGGTCAGTTCGGAGCCGATCTGTCCGAGAGCGCCGGTAACAAGTACCCTCTTTATCTCTCCGCTCATTTCAACCCTTTCGAAAACGTCTATATGGGAAAATACAGTGCCGAAGCTAGCCAAACGTCATAACAGAAGCAAGATGATATCAGCCAGGGTGAACTACTTCAGTGTTACACTCCTTATCACGGTGCCGACTGTTATGCGGTCGAGCTGCGAAGCATCAGTAACCCTCCCGAATGCCGTATATCTGCCATCCAGTCTGCCATGGGAATCGAGCATAATGAAGAACTGGCTTCCCCCGGTGTTAAGACCAGAGTCAGCCATGCCGACAACTCCCCTCTGAAAGCTTCTCAGCGAGGGTTCAGCAGGGAGTTCAAAACCCGGCCCACCTGTTCCCGCTCCCTCGGGACATCCCGCCTGGGCTACAAATCCAGGAATGACCCTGTGGAATGCAATCCCATCGTAGAATCCAGTCCCGGCAAGATATGCGAAGGCCGCAGCGGTGACAGGAGCGGTCTCATTCCAGAGCTCGATCTCAATCGGACCCTCATCCGTCATAATGACCGCCGTATCGGCCGAAATTTCCTTCGGATCGAATGGCAGTTCGAAGGAAGTCCATTCCATCGGCAGCTCAGGAGACTGGATATCATCTTCTTCATTTCTGAGATCACTTCGGAGCATATCGGCGTAGAAGACGACCGCCTCCGGATCGGAGTAGTTTTCCTGATCGGCCAGCAGTACAATGATGCCCTCTTCCGCGGCAAGTGAGTCACCGGTTTCCGTGAGATGCCAGACCCAGGACACTGGTATTATCCAGTAGGGATCAGTAAGCCATTTCCGGGCAACTTCAAGCCTGACATCAATTGAATCCGCCAGCCACGCAGACTGGGCAGCAGCCCTTCTTGCCGGCTCGGGATGCCCCATCAGGTCTGTGAGAAGAAGTGAGTCTTCAATTCCGAGCAATGCAGCGGCCTGATGACCAACGGGCCCCGGAGTAAGAGCCATCTCCCTTATAACCTGACGCCCATCCTGGAATCCTGCGGCACTTCTCAGCTCAGCTGCTCTGAGAGCCACATAAGGGACAGCGTCCATCAGCAGAGGAGCAAGAGCAGAGGCGGTGCAGGCTCCAGCTGCCGTGTACCTGACAGCCCATAGTGGATCGGTCAGGAAGAATTCAGTCTCATCATCGGGAGCACATGAGGCGATGTAGACGCGGTCCAGCGGGAGGCATTCGCCAGCGATGGGATAGGAGTGATCCACATCGATCTCACTGAAATATCTTGCTGATGCCCTGAGTCCAGCCTGAAGGAGTTCATCGAGTGAGATATCGCCGCTGATATCAACGCCAGCCTTTCCAAGCGCCTCCAGTGCCAGCCCCCGGCTCTCGAATGACATAAAGCCCCAGGAGGAAGCAATAAGAGCAACCATCTCCGGGATGCTGTCCGGTTCCCCGCCTTCCGCATATGCGTGGAGCATCCGTCTGAGTGCAGCATCGATCAGCAGGGGTGATCGGACGGCCTCCTCCAGACTGGGAATGAGCGTCACATCACCAAATTCAAGCGGGATCGGTGTCATATCGGTCCTCAGGGGATACCCCGCAGTTCTGGCAGCCCATGCAGCGGTCCGGGCACTGGAAGGATCCGTCCTGATGATCTCCATGGCGAGGGAATCAGGATGTACACCATCGGGTACCCAGCCGGTCCTGGCAATGAAGAGAAGAAGTGCAACCT
>JAOZQW010000491.1 GCA_029932015.1 Candidatus Fermentibacteraceae bacterium | reverse complement strand
TAATTGGCTGTAGTGGATCGGACTCGATAGAATCTGCGAATGAGGATACTCAACCCCGATATGACCTGGTCAAAGTTGATTCAATTGGAATTGAACTCGGTGATTCCAACTATGTATTCGGAGCGATACTTGATGCGACCTATCTGGGTGATGGCCGCATTGCACTTCTTGATATTCTTCAGCGGAAAATACTTGTCTTTTCTGGTAGCGGGGAATTCATCGGCTCTGCCGGGCAAGAGGGCATGGGGCCGGGTGAATTGGTCTCACCCTACTCACTTACAGCTCTATCTGATGGTGGATTAGCAGTTGCTGACATCCAACAGGGTAAAATCGTATTCTTTGATTCAGATCTGGAGTATTCAAGAGAGTTGAGCGGTTTTCAACCAATGGCTCCTGACCGCATTCATATCGGGCCAAATGGTTCATTCTTTGGTCGCAGACATAATTGGTACTATGATGAGGATCAGGAGGAATTCTACAGCGGGTCCGAATACTGTCTCTGGTCTGATTCTGTTGAGCCTGACCAGATATATCAGGAGAACTATTTTCTTCATTCATCGGATGACCGTTTCTTCTGCGGCATAACTTCCTCTGAAGATGGCAGATTGTTCACAATGCCCTCATCAAAAACAGAATATGAGATCACAGGATACTCATCATCAGGAGCTGTCAGCTTTCAGATTCAACTCCCCTGGGAGACGATGCATCTGACGGAGGAGGAATTGCTTGCTGCTCGACCCCACATGGTCATTCCAGGACCAGGGAGTGAGTCAACATCTTCGGAGTTATCTGCGGACTGGTCACCGGATTCCATTCGAGGAACAGGATCTCTCGTTGGCCTGGATGGAGAGAACCGATTGTGGGTAAAATCGGGCAGAGGAGAAACAGCATCTCCAGTCTTCGATCTGTATGATGCAACCGATGGCTCATCAATGGGCTCAATTGAAACGACACTTCCGGCAATTGCTCGATTCTGGAATATCAAGGTATCTGAATCCGGAATACTGGGCTGGGACCATAATCCAGGGGATTATCCACGGGTGTACATTCTCGAACTCATCGATAGAGATCATCATTAATGACAATTGATATGCTTTTACAACAGGATCAAACAGATCTGCAGCCATGTGAATGAGTATCAGTGCATTCATGATCCCCTGAATTCGATATTTGGATTGACACTGCTCAGATGAATGTGTATCCATGATACACATAGAGGAGGTGTATGATGAGAACAAATGTCGTTATTGATGACGAACTGATGAACCAGGCTCTTCGCTCCAGTGGCTGTCGCACCAAGAAGGCTACCATTGAGTTGGGATTGAGGCTTCTTGTGCAGATGAATAGCCAGAAGAAGCTTCGGCGACTTAAGGGCAAAATCACCTGGGAGGGTGATCTTGAGGAAATGAGAAGGGATTGAGATGGTCATCGTTG
>JAOZQW010000490.1 GCA_029932015.1 Candidatus Fermentibacteraceae bacterium | reverse complement strand
ATGGCCTGCAGAGTCGGTCTACCTCTTCGCACCATGGAGTTGTCCCAGTTTCATCCTACTTGTCTCTTTCATCCCGAAAGAAGGAATTTTCTCATCACCGAAGCTCTCAGAGGTGAGGGAGCTATGCTCCTCAACCTCGAGGGCCACAGATTCATGATAGACTACGACCCGGAGCGCATGGAACTGGCCCCCAGGGACATCGTGGCAAGAGCGATAGATTCTGAGATGAAGAGGCTCGGCAATGACCATGTACTGCTTGATGCCACACATCTGGGCAGAGAGAGCCTGGAATCCGGATTTCCAGAGGTGACCGAAGGGGTAACCGGGCTGGGGATAATCCCATGGCAGGAACCGATCCCTGTCGTCCCTGCAGCTCACTACACTGTTGGAGGAGTTGGCGCAGGCATAGACGGTTCAACCGGCATGGCCGGTCTCCGCATTATAGGTGAGGCCTCCTGTACAGGCTTTCATGGAGCCAATCGACTTGGCAGCAACAGCCTTCTCGAAGCCGGTGTAATGGGAATTCTCTCAGCTGAGTCGATTCCTTCCACAATGGGCGATCAGATGGAGTTCGAAGCCAGAGACTGGTTCTTCGGCAGAGCGGAACCACTCAAGGAGAATGTGCTTGTCGATCATGCCTGGGCCGCGATCAGGAGCGTGATGTGGGATTATGTCGGTATTGTACGCTCCGACAAACGCCTGCACAGGGCTCTGCGTCTGATAAACGTTCTTGCTGAGGAGGTGGAGGAGGATTACTGGTCGCTCCTTCCAACTGTGGAACTTCTTGAACTCAGGAATATCTGCACCGTAAGCAGGAGCATCATCCGCTCCGCGCTTCTCAGACGTGAAAGCAGGGGACTTCACTACAACATCAACTGTCCGGAATCTGTTCCACCACCTAGAGACACAATACTGAGGGGACTGCCATGATACGCATTGCGACGGTGTCACTGGTCGCACTCCTCTTCATTGCAGCATGCGGCACCGCACCCACATACCGTGGTGGAGGAGTTGAATGCACATCTGGAGACTGGTCCGCCGGTGCTTCAGCAGGTCATGGCCCCTCCAGTTCAACGGATAACAGGATGATGACAGAGATCGAATCATGGCTTGGCACACCATACCTTTACGGAGGGGAGAGCCGCTCCGGAGTGGACTGCTCCGCCTTCACCCAGGCCGTCTACAGCTCTGTTGATATCACAATACCCCGCACTGCGAGCCAGCAGGCCGCTGCCGCCACGGATGTCAATCCAGCGAGTCTTGCATTCGGTGACCTGCTCTTCTTCAACACCTCTGGTTCGGGCATCTCACATGTAGGGATCTACATCGGGAACGGATTCTTCGTTCATGCAAGCTCAAGCAGAGGGGTTATCAGGGAATCCATGTCAAAAGAATACTACGCAACCAGGATCCTATCCGCAGGCAGATTCCTGTGAG
>JAOZQW010000005.1:8532-18387 GCA_029932015.1 Candidatus Fermentibacteraceae bacterium | reverse complement strand
CCGGATGGATGCGCTTGTCCTCGTGGTTACCCATCGGCAGGCCACTGTCCGCAGAAGCGATCTTGTGGTCTTCCTTCACGAGGGAGAGGTGAACGGGATAGACACTCATGAGAACCTGCTCCGCGAGAATGACCTCTACAGGCTTGTACTTGCGGCCGAGATGACATGACCCCGCTCGAGTGGCATCTCTCCGACTGCCGCCTCTGCGTCAGGCGCTGCGGTGTCGACAGGCTCTCCGGAGAGCGCGGATTCTGCGGTGCGGGGGTCGACCTGGAGGTAGCCACCAGCTGTATCCATACAGGCGAGGAGCCCGTGCTGACCGGCCACCGCGGAGTTGGAAATGTATTTCTAGCAAGATGCAGCCTCCGGTGTATCTACTGCCAGAACTCTTCCATCAGCCAGCCGGATGAAGGACTTCATCCTGATTGGCTCTGGTCGACTGAGAGACTCGCAGGCAGGCTCATAGAGTTTCAGCGGCAGGGCTGTCCATCGGTAGGCTTTGTTACGCCGACACATTACGCACCTCAGATATTTCGAGCAGTATCCCTTGCAGAGGAACAGGGTCTGACCGCACCGGTCATCTACAACAGCAGCGGATACGATTCCACCTTGCTGCTGGAGCAGCTGGATGGAATGGTTGACATATACCTGCCGGACTTCAGGTACTGGGATGAGGAGTACGCGGTCAGGTACTCGTCCGCGCCGGGATACCCCGCTGCAGCGAGGGAGAGTCTCAGGGAGATGTACAGGCAGGTCGGACCGGTTGTGCTCGATGATGCAGGTGTTGCCGTCCGAGGGCTGATAGTGAGGCTTCTTGTCCTCCCCAACATGCTCTCGGGCACGAGGGAAGTGCTTCGGTTCATAGCGGGTGAACTCGGTACGGATGTCTACATCAGCCTGATGTCCCAGTACCATCCATGCCATCTTACAGAAGGCTCACAGTATCCGCTGCTGTCGAGGGGACTGAGACCAATGGAGTATGAGCGTGCTGTTGATGTGCTGCGGGAATTGGGATTCAGACATGGCTGGACTCAGGATCCCGTATCCTCTCCAACGAACTACCTCGGCCCGTTCCAGGGACGTAGGTAAGTTTGTCAAGTTACTGACGTAATACTCCCTGATCATCAGCAATAACTACAAAAGTGGCTGGATATCCAACAATCTAGCTATAATGCTTTGCAGTGACGCTCAATTCGAGTAAGCCTGTTTCATATCGAACATTGACCGACTACAGGCCAGGGGATATTCTTATTAAGGAAGAGACTCTTCAGAGATAATTCAGGGTCAGGAGGTGCTTCATGAAATATGCAATACTACTGCTCGTATTACTTTCATCGATCATCGCAGCCCAGATGCTGGAACAGACCGATTGGTCCGGTGGCCCGGGCGTTACCGGACCCGAATGGTGGTTCGGAGATACGTTTCTGGAGTCATATGGGCTGGACTGGTCCTCCAGTCCCGGGGACCTGGCTCTGCAGGTATGCGACCTCGGTAGCGCTCCGCCTTTATCTGAATTTCCCGCCAGCAACGATGCCATCTGCTCTGGAAGCCTTACATCAAGCCTTGGAAGGATCCCGATGGGGACCGACTGGAGCATCGAATGGGGCGACATATGGTGGACATGCTACGAGCCGGATACGACCGACATCTATTTTCAGCTGAGAACCGGCATGAGTCCCGGAACAATGGGAGCCTGGGGTGACCCGATATACGAATCAGGCACTTCACTTGATTCACTGCTTCCTGATGACATCCTGCTTCTCCAGTACCGCGTAACGCTTGAAACCGATGATCCGTACACCCTCCCTATCCTGTACGACGTGACCATCGAGGGATGGTATCCAGGGGGTATAGAAGAGGAGGGCAACCCTCTCTTCTCTGGCTCGAGTCTGATAATCGGGTCGAATCCCTCATACGGTAGCATCGAAGGATCCTTTACGCTTGCTGCATATGGGGCGGTGCAACTGACGGTCTACGATACAGCGGGGCGAAGCGCTGCCAGCATTATGGATGGGGACCTTGCCCCTGGATCTTACTCCTTCAACCGGGAGATAGCAGCGTCTGGACTATACTTGCTGGTGCTTGAGACTGACGGCAGAAGAGAAACTCAGAGAATCGCAATTCTCACGCAGTAGCAGACACTGCGCGTTTAGAGTTATAACGTAAATCTCTGGTAAAGAGAGATTATTCCCCATAACTCAATCTCCTCATGGAGTAGGTGGTCAGCAACTTGACAAACTTACCTACGTCCCTGGCTGCCATGATGGCCGAGACCATGGCAACTCCATCGGCACCGGCGTTCATCACTTCACGATAATTCTTCTCATTGATCCCACCGATAGCCACGAGAGGCAGCGATGTCGCCCCCTTTATCTCTGTGACCATTTCAAGGCCAAGCGGCTCAGGAAGATCGGTCTTGGTCTCAGTAGCGAAGACCATATTTGCGGCGATGTAGTCCGCCCCCCCTTTCTCTGCCTCCTCTGCCTCCTGACATGTCCGCACCGAGATACCGATCACAGCGGAAGGTCCGAGGAGTTTTCGCGCATATGCCAGCGGCATGTCGTCCTGCCCGAGATGAACTCCGTCCGAGCCAGCCGCCATGGCGACGTCCACCCTGTCATTGACCAGGAAGAGGGCTCCGAACTGACGGCACATATCCCCGAGGACGAGAGCCTGTTCAACGAGTTTGCCTGTGGATGCGGTCTTGTCTCTGAGCTGAACAGCTCTCACTCCGGCTTCGAGCGCCTGCCGGACCGTCTCCTCCACTCCCCTTGCTCCGCAGAGGAGCGGATCAGTAACGAGATAGAGCCGCAGATCGGCGGGATTCAGGACAGGTCCTCTGCTTTCGTCCTGCTGTTGATGACCGCTCTGTCCAGGATGGAGAGAGCATCGAGGAAATGGGGAACGAAGGTTCCCGGACCGCCTGCCTTATCCGCTGCCAGCTCTCCCGCAATGGCGTAGCATATGAGTGCCCCTGCAGCAGCCTCGAAGGGATCGTCAACCGCCGCAGCAAGGCAGGCTACAGCTGTTGTTGCTCCGCATCCTGTGCCGGTGACGCGGCCCATGAGGGGATGTCCGTTCCGGATACCCACAATTCTGCTGCCGTCAGTGACGATGTCCATCGCTCCAGTCACCGCTATGACCCTCTCGGACTCGGCTGCATACCTTCTGATAGTATCGATGCGGTGCTCGACGGTGTCCATCGAGTCAACGCCGCGGACCTTGCCCCCCGCTCCCGCGAGAGCCAGCACCTCGCCGGCATTGCCTCTGATAACAGCGATATCCAGCTCCTCGGAGAGCCTGCCGGCGGCCTCCGTGCGGAGCCTGGTCGCACCCGCCCCTACAGGGTCGAGGATGATTGGTATGCCCAGCTCGTTGGCCCTCTTCCCCGCAGCCAGCATGCTCTTCACCAGCGGTGGATCGAGGGTGCCAATATTAAGAAGCAGTGCTTCTGCAAATGAGACCATCTCCGGGGATTCTTCTATGCAGGGCGCCATGACCGGCGCAGCTCCCATGCAAAGGGTGATGTTCGCCGTGAAGTTCATCACGACATGATTCGTCAGGTGATGCACCATAGGACTGACAGCCCTGACAGCAGCCAGACCGTTCGAAGCCATCTCAGAAAAAGGGATCATCGCAACCTCCGGATTATCCTGCGCCGACATTACTCGGATAGAGTACGGTGGAGACACTATTTTTCTCCAGTACCCTTGTCAATAAGATTCACCTTGCACCTGCATCCTGCAGAGGTTATTTCAACCTGTACCCGGCAGTACACTGGATGGAGGTTCGCATGACGACATTAGGGCTGGTCACTATTATCACCGTCTCCGCTCTCCAGCCATGGGAGCCTCTCCCTCCCGAAGTCGATTCGGCCATGACCGAAGCTCTTGATACACTCGGTATCGTCCGGGAGCAGCTTGATTTCGACAGGCACTGGGCAACCGGAGTCCACCTGGCCGATCCAACAGTTATCAGGGCCATACAACACATCGAGCAGCTTCCCTCAATACTGGAAGAGAGTCTTGCGGCAATACCGGACTACAGCTCCCTTGACCCCTCCAGAGATGGAGGAGAAGGGCTTGTACCTCTTCTGGACATGCTCATCCGCGCTGATTCCGCCTACGCCGCAGCGCTGCAGTCAGTCAGTTCCGGAGTCGTCGACTCCCTTGCCGCTGCCATCCCTTCCATCTGGATAAATGAAGAGAGTCCTCTGGACTGGCAGGAGGAGATGGAGAGCCGGGGTCTGAACTGGCCGCTGGATGAAGAGATGGAAATGGAGATGGACACCCTTGCCTCTCTATTCGAGAGATGGACGGAAGTAGAGGCTATCCCCCTTGAGGAGCTTGTTAGCATCTGCATGGGGCTCCGCGGCGGGGAATGGCCTGCAGAGCTTCCTGTGACCCTTCCCGGGGTCCGGGGGACAACGGTCAGCTTCTGCTTCGACGGACCTGTCAGATGGGTAGTCGGAGGTACGGGTCCCAACGAATACGATTCCGACTGCCCCTTCGAGCTTATACTGGACCTTGGCGGCAATGATCGCTACGGAGAAGGGATAGGGGGCGCATTCGGTCCTGCCGGAAAGCATATAGCGCTTGTGGTCGACCTTCATGGCGACGACTCATACTCCAGTGATGCTCCGGTCTCCCAGGGCTGCGGCCTGATGGGATTCGGCGGGATAATCGATCTTGAGGGCTTTGATACTTACAGGGCAGGAGACTTCTCCCAGGGGGCAGGTCTCATGGGACAGGGCATTCTAATCGACCTCGAAGGGAACGACCTCCAGGAGGGCGGAACCTTCAGCCAGGGGGCAGGCTGCCTGGGCACGGGTGAGCTGTTCGACGGCTCAGGTGATGATATCAGACGGGTCGATATGTTCGGCCAGGGATTCGGAGGTCCCGCCGGACTGGGGATACTTTCCGACATGGAGGGACATGACTGCTACCTTGCGGGTTTCAGATACTCCCACGCTCCCCTCCTTCCGGATGACAACCAGGCAATGTCCCAGGGATTCGGAATGGGGCTCAGGCCGCTGATAGCCGGAGGGATCGGAATACTTGCCGATCGCGGCTCAGGCAACGACACATACAGAGCCGAGGTATTCGGCCAGGGCTGCTCGTACTTCTACAGCCTCGGGATGCTCTACGACGAAGCCGGGCAGGACAGCTACCATGCAGCCCAGTACAGCCAGGGCTCCGGCATACACCTGGCAGCGGGATGCCTCTGGGACGGCGACGGGGACGACAGCTACTTCTCCAGGAACGGCCCTGCCCAGGGGAGTGCCCATGATCTTTCGACCGGATGGCTCCTGGACGGTGGAGGGAACGACTGGTACTGCTCTGACGGAGGACAGGCTCTGAGCCTGACCAACTCCGCTGCGGTCTTCATCGATATCGAGGGGGCTGACACGTACGTTGTGCGAGGTGGGGGACAGGGGACTGCCCGCTGGGCAAGGGGCTCATCGGGCGTTGGGCTCTTCGTGGACATGGCTGATGAGGATATCTATCTGGGCGGCGGCTCGGACTCGACGAGGTGGACCGCCGGTGAATATGGCGCGGGAATAGACCTTCCGCGGACGACTCCCGGAGGACTTGAACCGCAGGATCCAGTCGGAGAACCGGAAAGTCTGGAGTTCGATTCCCTTTTCAGAGTCGCCTCCGAGTGGGCTGTCGGGCCGAATGTAGAGCGGGTTGCCGCCCATCAGCAGGAGCTGGCCGACAGGGGAGTATCGGCCGTCGACTACATTATCCTGAACCATATGGAGACCCTCAGCGGTCTCGAGACCCGGGCGATGGAGAAGTGCTTCAGGGCGAATCACGATCACTCGGTGGAAACGCTTCTCGAGCTTCTCGCAGAGAGCGACAGCCTCTCTCCAAGAAGGCTTGGCAATCTTGTCTACTTCCTTGGCAGACTGTCCGACCCAGCCTCCAGAATTCCGCTTGAGGAGATGCTGTCAGACCCGGCCGAGAGTCTTTCGACAGGGATGCAGGTCAGCCTCATCAGAGCACTCGGCAGCATCTCAGAGGCTTCCTCGCTTGCTGTTCTATTGCCCCTTGCGGCGGATTCTTCCAGCCGCGTACGGAGACAGCTTTCGGTGACACTCGGAGAGATTGGAGACCCCGCCGCCCTGCCGGTCCTCGAGGAACTGCTGAATGACCCGGGGATAGATGTAATGTCCGCAGCCTCCAGAGCTATGGAACTCATCGAAGAGGCTATGGCAGAGGAGCATAACGAAGAAGTTCCGGAAGAGTGACGGGGACAGTTGTCAGACCCTGGCCTCACATGACCACATATGTATTATGTTAGTTTGTAATGGTTCGATAGTTAGGAAACCTGAACAGAGAGGAACAACAATGAAGAAACTCACTCTTATCGCCCTGATGCTCGGCGTCATACTGATGACCGGCTGCGAGGGTGACGATCCTGTCGGTCCCGGAGGAAATCTTGCTGATGTGACCGGCTTTGCCATTGACGCTGCTTCCACGGGACAGACTGTTGTACTGACCTGGAACGCCGTGACTGACGGCGCTGCAGAGATCGACGGCTACAAGCTCTGGTTCAAAGAGGACAATGAGGGCAACTACACCGAGATAGCCGACATCGCTGTTGGAACCACCACATACTCCCACACAGCGACCGCTGCCGGTGGATACGCCATCGAGGCCTACAAGGGCGATGACACTTCCTCGAACCTTGCCAAGGTCACTACCATGCCGACCATGATATCCAGCACCTACACCATCTGGAACAACCACGCTCCGGCAGATACGCATTCGGGCTTCATATTCGGCTCAAGCGCCGGCACCACCGGTTCTGCATCAAGCACCTCCTTCGCCCAGGACGTCTACTGCTACGACGGCGGACAGGGCAACTACACATGGCTCTACTCCGGCGACTACGGCACCTTCGGTAACGGTCACGCGACCGCGATGTACGATCACTCGACCAACTTTGCCACGCCAGCCGGTTCCAACTGGAATCACGGCGCCATGGTCGTCGGCGACGTCATCTTCGGCGAGCTTTACGACGGATACTGGGTCAAGGTTTACGTTGATGCCCTTCCTCACTACGAGGGCGGCAGTACCAACGCTTACGGCATCCAGTTCTACTACGACTTCCAGCCCATCCAGGGGCTCGAGCTCTTCACAACCGACTCAAACTAGGCTGCGGGTTACATCAGACAGCGGCGGGGCGCATTGCGCCCCGCCTTTTCTTTTGGCGAAACTCGTACCACGCAATGTGGTGCATGGTACGAATTTCCGTTTCAAGGTGCATGGTGCGAATTTCCAGTTATATTGATGGACACCATTTCCAGGAGGTTGCCCATGAGGATGATCACTGCGGTTGCCGGCATACTGCTTGTCTTCGCCGCCTGCGAGGACCATCTGGTCGGCCCCGGAGCTCCTCTGCCGGTCGTGTCAGATTTTGAAGTTGACGAGGAACTCTCCGATCTCGATGAAGTCGTGCTTGTATGGGAACCCCTCGAGGAACTGACAGAGGACGAATTTGATGGTTACAGGATCCTTTTCAGATGGAATGACGAGGGAGATTATCAGGTACTGGGAGAAGTGGCTCCTGATGTAGTGGAATATTCACACCTTGAGGCGCCCTGCGCAGGAGGGTATGCAATCGAGGCTTTCAGGGGAGAACTCGTTTCATCGAGCCGGAGCGTGACGGGGACCATGCCCGTAAAGGCGACACATCTCTATACCATCTGGAATGATGCCGTGCTGGATTCCGTGGACACAGGTATCCATTTCAACGAATCATATGCATCTACGGGACAGGCGGGAGCCTCCGGCTTCGACCATGACCTTTACTGCCACGATGGGGGTGAGGGCTGCGCGACCTGGCTCTATTCAGGCAATTTCGGTCCCCATCCGATCGGGAGTCAGACACTGCTGTTCGAGGCTTCCAGCTCATTCTCGATGCCTGAGGGAGCTTCCGAGCTCAGCATGCCAGTCAGTGCCGGGGAGGTACTGCTGGGCAAGCTCCAGGCCAGGTATTACATCAAGATATATGTCATGGAGACCCCGGAGTATCCCGGTGGGCCTGCTGATGCCTGCGGCATAAGACTCTACTACGACTATCAGCCCATACAGGATCTCTACCTGTTTACCACGGATTCGCTGCCATGACCAATCTGCGGAGGGGGTCTGGAGCCATGCCTTTCGTCCTTGCTTTGATGCTTCTCTTTGCCGCCTCCTGCAGCGACCCATGGGGTCCGGGGCTCTCAATCACCGTTCTCGCTCCGCCTGAGGAAGGGGCTGCGGCTGACCAGAGCTACATCATTCTCTGGAGCCTCTCCACAGATGGCTACCGTGAATGCAGGATATCTCTCTTCGTCGACACGGACCTCTCTCCGGAGACAGGCCTCATACTGATAGCGGATTCGCTGTCTGAGGAATCGACCGGATTCCTCTGGGACTGCTCCCTTTTTCCTGAAGACGATTACTATGTCAGGGCTGTCATAACTTCCGGCGGATACACTGAGAATGACTACAGCGAAGGTCGCCTCAGTGTCTCACATTCGAGCGGTCCGCTGGAACAATGAAGAGGCTTCGCACTATCCGGTATATGCAGACTCAGCCGGACTGTTAAGCCCGGTTCGCATCGAAAGGAAGAACCAGATGATACAAGTTGCATTTTCATGTCTCGCTCTTGCGGCTTCCTCCTTCCCGGCAGCAGCCCTTCAGGGTCAGCTGCCGCTGATAGTACAGGATGCTGATACGCTGGAGTCGGGCGGCCCCACAGTATCCGGCACTGTTTCCCTTTCAGCGATCGATGATCTGCAGGGCGGGGACTTCGGCGCGGCGGTTATCGACCTGAACAGTGGGGAAGTTCTTGCGTCGACAGGATCAGGGATCTACCCCATCAATGACCCGGATGTGATCCTCCTGGCATATGCAGTGGAGCTGATGCAGTCCGGCGTGATGCCCCCCGACAGTGTTGTCGGCAGGAACATCACTATAAGGGATGAATTCTGGTGGGCTTTCCGTGGCGACAGAGAATCAGCCGCGAGGGTGATGTGGACCCTTGGTCTGGAGAGCGCTTCCGCCTGGGCTCTCTCGAAAGGATTCACCGACACTGAACTCCACGATGTTCAGCTTGATTGGGAAGGAGCTCCTGAAACAGACCCTTCTCTGAGCTCATTGAGCGATATTGTCGAGGCTCTCAGGATAATCCATGGCGGTATTGATATTCCCGCAGTTCGCGAGATCATGGGTGAACCTGACATGGGCGATGCCCAGGCCTCCTCCGTTGGCGAGGGGTGGGACCTCTACGGCTGGGTCGACGCAGGTTCTGAGCACAAGACTTTCCTCATGATAGCCAGGTCTCCGGACGGTATGGATCTGGGACTTGTTGTGCTGACAAGAGACCTCTGCTGTGAGCAGAAGGGTGACCTTGCCATGATGCTCCTCTGGGAGGCGGCGCTGGCAGCTATCTGACATGATGGTTGCATGAATGGACCAAAAAGGGTAAAATATCTTATCGAAGAGAACCGCGGTCTGGTTCCGCGGAATTGAAAAAGGAGGAGAAATTGAAGAAGCTGATCGTACTGCTCGCGCTTCTTGCCTTTTCCGGTACGGCCTTTGCCGGATTCTCGCTGGGATTCAAGCCGCTTGAGCTTCCCAATTATGTATACAATTCGGGCCTCAGCATGGCCGGTACTCAACTGGCTGCAAGCACCATGAACCTGCTCAGGATCGGTTGGGGAGCTTCTCCCGAGTTTCGTATCGAGATCCTTGCCGGTTATGACAAAGTCACATGGGAAGCAGACACTCTTGAATCGAATGGAAGCAACTTCGCAATGGGCGCTTCCGCCTTCTACGTGGTCGCCTCCCCGGCCAACAC
>JAOZQW010000005.1:0-8432 GCA_029932015.1 Candidatus Fermentibacteraceae bacterium | reverse complement strand
TACTACAGTTTCTGACAGACTTCAGTACTGACAGATGATGGAGGGCACGGGCATTTTGCCCGTGCCTTTCTTCAAAACGGTCCGGCACCCGGTCAGTCCGGGATTTCTTATATTCCCCGTTGACAATGAACCATTGCATATGCTGATCAGAGAATTCTGAAAGGGGAGCTTCATGGCGACTAACTTCAGGGGCAGGAGCCTGCTCACGCTGCTCGATCTCTCAACCGCAGATGTCAGATACCTTCTTGATGTATCACATCTGCTTAAGGCCGAGCGCACAGGATTTCAGGTTGACCAGAGATTCAGGGGCAAGACCCTGGCAATGCTCTTCGAAAAGCGCTCCACCAGAACAAGATGCGCCTTCGAGACGGCTTTTGGCGAAGAGGGCGGGCATCCTGTCTTTCTCTCCAGCTCAGACATTCAGCTGGGAGCAAAGGAGAGCATCGAGGATACGGCGAGAGTCCTCGGACGGATGTTCGATGCCATAATGTTCAGAGGCTTCAAGCAGGAGACCGTAGATGCGCTCCATGAGTATTCGGGAGTTCCCGTCTATAACGGACTTACCGACATGTTCCATCCAACCCAGATACTGGCCGATCTCATGACAATGGAGGAGAACCTCGGACAGCTTTCAGGGCTGGAGTTCGTATTCACCGGAGACGGCGGGAACAACGTGGCCAACAGCCTGATGATCGGCTGCGCCATGATGGGGGTCAACTGCACCATCCTCGCGCCGGAGGAACTCCATCCCGAAGGCGAACTCGTGGACACGGTCAGGGGCATCGCCGACAGGACCGGCGCATCGCTGCGGATCCTCACCGACCCTTCCGAGGCCATTCCCGGAGCCGATGTCATCTACACGGATGTCTGGGTCTCAATGGGTGAGGAGGATCAGGCTGCCGAGCGGATAAAGTTGCTGCAGCCCTACAGGGTCACCGAAGAAATGATGGAGATGACCGGCAAGGCGGAGACCATTTTCATGCACTGCCTTCCGGCGGTCAAGGGTAACGAAGTGACTATGGAGGTCATCGAGGGACCTCAATCTGTGGTCTGGGATGAGGCGGAGAACAGGAAGCACACCATAAAAGCCCTCATGGTCGCCAGTCTCCTCTGACCGGGAGAATACTGATTGTTGACACTGGACGCAGTTCTAAATAGCTTGACGCCCACGCTGGACTGCGTCCGAATCATTGAAACAAGGCACCGTACGAATACAGATACGGATATGTGCGGACCGAGGACGGAGAGGCAATGATCCCTATCCTGATCCTGCTCACCCTGAGCGGGCAGAATCCCATGCAATCCATGGATTTGATTAACCAGCCCGCCGTTTACCCCATGCTGGATGCCGTGGAAATCAATGAGTACATCATAGGCCCCGGAGACATCTTCTGGTTCTCGGTCAAAGGCGGCATCCCGGTGGAACTCTCGGCATTCGCAGGCGCATCCTTTGCTTACCTCACCGTCACGCCGGATGGGTATGTAGTCGTTCCCTCAGTAGGATCATGGTTCGTCTCCGGCAGAACACTCGCTGAGGCGACCGACCTGGTCGAGGCCGGTTTTGCTTCCCGGTTCCCCGGGCTTCGGGCCGATGCGGGACTGGCAGGAGTAAGGACTTTCAGGGTGCCGGTCACAGGGCAGGTCATGATCCCTGGGCTGACAGAGATAAACGGGGGACAGAGACTTACTGATCTTCTTGCCCGGGCGGGAGGGATAGCCTCCGCTGGAGCATGGACGGAAATCCTGATAATCAGCAGTAACGGAGATACTACCGAAGTAGACATTACAGGCTTCGTCCTCGACGGACTCACAGGCTCCAACCCGATGCTCATCCAGGGAGACAGGGTCCATGTTCAGGCCGCTGATGCTTTCGTCGGCATCGAAGGCGCGATCCAGCTTGCGTCCGTGCAGACCGAGCGGGTCAGTACTAATGAAAGTATCTCCTGGACAGAGAGCGCAAGCGGCATGCTTGAATACATTCCGAGGGAAACTGTGAGCCGCTTCGTTACCAGGGCCGGAGGTACCGCGCCCTGGGCCGAGAGGGATCAGTGCTACATTCAGCGTATCGATCCTGAGGCAGGAATTCTCATCATACACGCACCTCTGGATGATCCAATGCTCGATCCG
Organism: Candidatus Fermentibacteraceae bacterium; assembly: GCA_029932015.1. Lineage (GTDB taxonomy): Bacteria > Fermentibacterota > Fermentibacteria > Fermentibacterales > JCC-6 > JAOZQW01. The sequence goes on along the minus strand of JAOZQW010000005.1, from coordinate 6,305 downwards.
ATCCTCATGCCGGGGGACCGTGTGGTCTGTCCCGGAGCGCCGCCCCTGGTTGCTGTATCGGGCTTTGTCTACAACCCTGGCGTGTATTCACATGTTGCCGGAAAGGGAGCGTTCTACTACATCTCCCTGGCCGGCGGATACCAGCGTGAAGCCTCCGAAGGCGGTGTCAGGATAGTCCTCCCAGACGGCAGCGAGATACGGCAGGACAGCATCCAGAACATTCCGCCCGGAGCGGTGATAACCGTACCAAGGAGCACACTGGTCTGGTGGCAGGATCCTCTGCTCATTGTGACCAGCGTGGCGACTGTGATCATAGCCTGGAAGAGCGTATTCTGATATGAAACCCTCCAAGACTCCATCCTGGTACCTCTTCGTTCTGCTCAGGAACCGCTGGTTCCTGGTGAAGGCACTTCTCATCATCATGGTGCCGACGGTCGTAGTGACCTTCCTCCTCTCCAAGAAGTACACTGTAACTGCAGTGATAATGCCACCGGAGACCCAGACAAGCTACGGCATGTCCCTGGCGGGGCTGGGGCTGAGCGAGTTCGCCGGATTCTTCAGCGGCGGCATGGGCTTCTCCCTCCCTCTCATGACCACCATGTCCGATGTATACGAGCAGATACTGGAGAGCAGAACGCTGATAGAGAGCGTCATTCTCTCTACTGGATATCTGGACGAAGCCAAAGTCAGGGACAAGTACGAAGAAAGTGAGCAGCTTGGTCTCTACTGGGCTCGCAGGAAATTCACGACGAACTACTCTGTCAGCGTGACCCCATCGGGCTTCCTGGAGATCCAGTTCACTTCCGGCGACCCCCTGTACTCTGTCGAAGTATCGGAGAGAGTCATAATGGTGCTGGACAGCATCAACACCAGTATTTCTATCAGCAGGGCCATGCAGGCCAGGGAGTTCCTCGAAGTACGGAGTGTCTCTTCGGAGAGTCTCCTCTGCGTGGCCGTGGAGGAACTGCAGCTGTTTGAGGAGGAGTACGGAATCGTTCTCCTGGACGAGGAGATGACGGTTTTCATCCAGACCCTTGCCGACTTCAAGCAGCAGTACATGGAGCTCATGGCAGAGGCATCCGCCATCCGCAGAGGTATTGCAGGGGGCACCAATGCGGCAGCCCTGCTGAAGGAGAGGGAAGCAGAGGCGCTGGCAGAGATCATCTCAATGCTGGAAACAGGAATAGCACCTCCCGGCTTCGAGGATGTAATGCCGCCTGTCCCGATGGATCAGTTCCCGGATATAATGTTCCAGTATACAAGGCTGAAGGCGAATTTCGAGATGGCGATGCAACTGGCGAACATCGTGGATGTGAGCCTGCAGCAGGCCATTGTAGAAGAGAATCGTGAGCAGCCCCAGGTCAGGGTACTCGACCCGCCCCGACACCCCGGCTGGAAGAGCAAACCCAAGAGACTGTACATCTGGATAGAGGTATTCGTTCTGGCCTTCCTGGGACTATTCGGGTTCCTGGTCGCCAGGGAGAACTATCTCCTCATGATGAGAGAGAGACCGGAAGACTGGCAGAAGTGGAATGGTCTCTTCTCCGACATGAAGGGTGATTTCTCCCGAAAGGGCAGAAAGAAATAAGTACTCCCTCATCCCGGCAGGGATAGGAACCTCGAATCGATGTCAGCGGGAAGAACCCTCCATCGCATCCTTCATGAATCCGCAGTATGAGAGATATCTCTGCTCTGCGACAGCTCCCTGGCTGCATGCTTCCTTTACGGCGCATCCCGGCTCTGACAGGTGCCTGCAGTTTCTAAAGGAGCACCTGCCGAGGTAGGGTTCGAACTCGGGGAAGCAGTCCTGAAGCCGATCAGTAGGGATATGCTCTATCGAGAACATTCTCAATCCCGGAGTGTCGATAAGAGAGGTTCCGTCTCCCAGGGGAACGAGCCTCGCTGAAACGGTAGTATGTCTTCCTTTGCTGGTCTTCGGATTGAGAGCGCCAACACGCAGGTTGAGACCCGGCTTCAGGAGTCTGGCGAGGGACGTCTTGCCTGCTCCTGAGGGTCCTGTCATCACAAGGGTCTCCCCCCTGATGTCTTCCAGAAGCGCGGCACAACCCTCTCCTGACTCACAGCTCAGCGGATAAACAGGATAAGCTGCGCCATCCCTGTAAACAGAGATGACCTCCGAAAGGAGTCTGCGGTCTTCCCGGGAAAGGACTAGATCTATCTTGTTCACAACAATGGACGCCTTCAGAGATCTCCATTCGGAGGCGGCGAGAGCCCTGTCTATGAAACCCGTGCGGAGGGGAGGATCAGAGATGGAGACAACGATGAGGACCCTGTCCAGATTGGCGGCGATTATGTGGCTTTTCCCGAGAGGGGATGTTCGCTCAAGTACACTTCCCCGCGGCAGGATACGCTCCACAACGAGCTGATCCCCCTTCAGGACGGTCTCGACCCGGTCTCCCGGAACGGGTTTCATGCTCTGATAGATGGAACCGGCCACTACAGCCGATGTTTCTTCATCATCTTTCCCTATGACCAGCACTCCGCGCTTCCCGATGGAGGAAATTCTGCAGACTGTCACGTCTGAAGCTGCTTTGGTCATTGGAGAGTCGAATCCGGCAGATCCGATGGAGGAGAATAGCGGATGATATACTCCCCATCCCTTCCCCAGCCGAGTACTGTCCGTACCATCTGCTCCATGTAAGATGAATCAGAGAGCAGCCTTTCGATCTCCGTCTCCAGAGAGTCGATCTGCAATTCCAGGTTCTCGATCGAGAGAGAGACGCTGTCTATATCGCTCCGAAGAGCTGAAAGAGCCATGAAACCATTGCGGTTGAAGAGCAGAGTGGCGACTACCAGTACAATAATGACCACTACAGTCATGTAGAAGAAGAATTTTCCCTTGCCGCCGTCAGACCCCCTGGTCTCTCTCCGAGTCAACTCAGCCCTTCTTCTGTCCGGGTATGATTCCCATACCCATGAAGAGAGCCTCGTCACCAAGCTCCTCCTCGATGCGGAGGAGCTGATTGTATTTTGCAACCCGATCCGTCCTGCATGCGGAGCCGGTCTTGATGAAACCGGTATTCATCGCTACGCAGAGGTCACTTATGAAAGTGTCCTCCGTCTCGCCGCTTCGATGGCTGACCATTGCCTTCCATCCGCTGATGTGAGCTTCGCGGATGGTATCAACTGTCTCCGTAAGTGTACCGATCTGGTTGAGTTTGATGAGAATGGCATTTGCCGCCTTCTGCTCGAGAGCCCTGGCGAGACGGATAGGGTTGGTTACGAGTAGATCGTCTCCGATTATCAGGATGCGGTCTCCCAGTCTGTCAGTCATCTGCTCCCATCCGGTCCAGTCGTCCTCAGCAAGGCCATCCTCGATGCTGATAATTGGATAGCCTGCGACCAGTCCCTCCCAGTAGTCGATCATTCCCTCGGAGGTGAGTCCGGCTGGATCGCATCCGTGCATGAAGTACCGGCCATCCCTGTACATCTCGCTGGCCGCCGGGTCCAGGGCGATGAAGACATCTCCTCCAGGAGTGTAACCCGCTGCCTCGATCGCTCCCATGACGAAATCAAGTGCCGCTTCGTTGGAGGGCAGGTCCGGAGCGAGTCCTCCTTCGTCTCCCACTGTGGTTGAAAGTCCTGCTTCAGCAGCTTTTCTGCCCAGGGCATGGAATATCTCAACCCCCGCGCGGAGTGCCTCTCTGAATGATTCAAAACCTGCAGGGACTATCATGAACTCCTGAAGGTCAATCGGATTGGAAGCATGCTGACCGCCGTTGATGATGTTCATGCCGGGAGTAGGGAGAAGTCTCGCGAACGGGCCTCCGAGGTAGCGATAGAGAGGGAGGCCCTGATGGGAGGCGGCTGCTCTCGCAACGGCCAGCGAAACAGCAAGCACGGCATTGGCCCCGAGGTTCCCCTTATTCGGAGTTCCATCGAGGTCTATCATAAGATCGTCAATACCTGCCTGATCAAGGGAGGAGAGACCCAGTAGTTCAGGGGCCAGTTTCTCATTGATATTCTGAACGGCTTTAAGAACTCCCTTACCTCCATAGGCTTCTGCTCCGTCTCTCAGCTCTACCGCCTCATGTTCTCCGGTTGAGGCGCCGCTCGGAACAGCAGCCCTCCCCCAGCCTCCGCTCTCCAGGGAGACTTCTGCCTCAACGGTAGGGTTCCCTCTCGAATCAAGTATCTGTCTTCCGTGAATGGCCACTATCTCGGACATTGGTATCCTCCATGTGCTGCACGCCGCTGAGTGTGTGCTGTTCTATGAAACGGGGAAATGCTGACCCTCTCCTGCAATATAGTCGCTTATTATCTCTTTCGGGCTCTGCTTGCCGAGTACTCTGATGAAGAGCCTGACAAGATCGGGATCGAACTGGGACCCCGAATGCTTCTCGATCTCCCCGACAGCATAGTCGAGACCGGGAGAAGGTCTGTAGATTCTGTCTGATGTCATGGCATCGAAGGAGTCGGCAAGAGTGAGTACACAGGCGTGGAAAGGGATCCGTTCGCGAGTGAGGCCGTGAGGATATCCATTGCCGTCATACCTCTCATGGTGATACCTCACGGATTCCACAAAATTGCTGAATGCGGTGACTGGTTTGAGAATTCGGTATCCCATGTCAGGATGCTGCTTGATTACATCGAACTCCTTGTCGGAGAGAGCTCCCTTCTTGTTGAGGATCGACTCCGGTATGCCGATCTTCCCGATATCATGGAGGAGCGCCGCATTGTGAAGCCAGTTGGATTCCCTGGAAGTTAGACCCATCAGTTTGGACATGGCCATGACGTATGCAGCCACGTTTCTGGAATGGTTGCTCGTGTAGGGGTCCTTGGCATCGACCGCTCTTGCTAGAGCTGCAATGGCCTGGATGTAATTTCTTTCGCTTGTCTCGTAGTGGTAGGCGTTGCTCAGAGCAGCAGCGGCATGTCTGACGAGTATGGGCAGGAAGGAAGAAGTCTCAAGAGACCTGGTCTTTCTTGACCAGGCGGCAAGGATGAGCATTCCCCTGAAACTGCCGAATCCTCCGAGGTCGAGGATCTTGATATCTGCCGATACTTCCCAGTCCGCTTCTCTGAGACAGGCGAAGGAATCGCGGTACATACTGTCCAGGAACATGTCTATGGTTCTCGCGTCCCGATACCCTTCAAGCTGCCTGCGCAGATCGACATTAAGAACCTCTTCAGGAAGGTCTGACCGCGCAAGGATATAGCTGAGAGGCATGAGCCCCTCTCCGCTCAGATAGACACCGAACAGATCGAAGGGCACCATCGACATGAGTCCCTTGCCTATGGAGGAAAGGACATGGGGTGTATCAAGGGAGGAAGAGAAGTCGGTGGTCAGGAGGTTGATCTTTTCCAACTCCTCCGAATTATGCTTGAGGTCCGATGCCATGCGATAGTTGAGGAGCTGGTTCCCCGCCTGCGCGGCGAAGAGCCCCATGAGCTTCAGATCTCTCCGTGTGAACCCGTTCGGGACTTCCGACCGGAGAACAAGACAGACGCCGAGTGAGCCCTCCATGCTTGGGATAGAGCCGGCCATGAGGGAGATCATCCTGGAGGATACAGGAGCTTCCAGAGCGGAGTCCCCTCCCACGAGGATATCGCCCACATCCATCTGTGCGGCGTTGGCATATGTCTGCCAGTCATAATCACTGAGCATGCTCTCGCTCCCGGCGCCGCAGCTCCTGACGAGCAGATTCTCGGTTCCGGCTTCGACGAGATATATCCGCGCCGCATCACCCCTGAAAGTTTTCATGAGAGCCAGAGCAAGACTTTCGAGGAAGGACTGCTGCTTCCTGGGGCCGACATCGATCTTTGTTGTCAGGTCATACAGGTCCATGAGTTCGTGGGAGGGAAGATCGGAGATGTACCGCTTCCTTACTTCGAGCGCTCTTTCGACAGACTGGTTGAGTTCGGTCATCTTGAAGGGTTTGGTGATGAAGTCGAATGCACCCTCCTGTATGGCTTTCTTTGCGGTGTCTATCGTAGCATGTCCGGTTATGAGAATCACGAAGGTATCCGGATAGGATTTTCGAATCCTGGTCGCCAGTTCCAGCCCGCCGAGGTCGGGCATCATGATATCGCTCAGGACAAGAGCAAAAGGAGTTTCGGCCATTTTTTTGAGAGCTTCCATGCCATTTCCGGCTTCCTCGACGGTGTAGCCCTGGAGTTCGAGTATTTCCCGGCAGTAGCTTCTTATCCGTTCCTCATCGTCCACCACAAGGATGCCGGCATGGCTGCTCATGTCAGTTACTCCCTACCAATATCTGCCGGGATACCCAGCTTCGCTATCCTTGCAAGGAGAGTAGTTCTCTTAAGTCCCAGTACTTTAGCTT
>JAOZQW010000489.1 GCA_029932015.1 Candidatus Fermentibacteraceae bacterium | reverse complement strand
CTGGATCTGGTCCGGGGACAGGGTAGCGATCGAACTGAGACGGCTTCTTCGAACATCCGCTTACATGGCACTTGATACCTTCGCATTGAGCGCAGGGCTGTTCGATGAGGTTCGGACGTACGCAGCTGCTTCACTGGCGAGGATCCTCTCAGCATTTGGAGTGGCATCAACAGAAGTCATCCTAGATACCGGAGAGACTCTTGAGTTCGGTACTGACGGCATCGAGGCCGGCGATGAAAGCTAGTACCTACTTGCATAAGTTAACGCTATGTGATATATTTGATGGGTCCGCTATATACCCATCAAGGAGGAAGCATGGCTTACACTTCAGTCCCAATTCATCTGACCGATGAAGATCGGGAAATTCTCGAAAAGAATGTAAGGTCAACAACAACCGAGCAACGGGTTGTATTGAGGAGCCGTATCGTTCTTCTTGCAGCAGAAGGTTATGGCACCAATGAGATCGCCCGTGAACTTGATGCAAGACCGGGCACGGTAAGCAAGTGGAGAGTACGTTTCTCAAGAGACGGGATGAAGGGCTTATTCGATGCTCCCAGATCCGGCACACCGCCACGCTACGCCAAGGAGACCGAGTTGCGGATACTGTCCAGGCTCGATGAACCCGTGCCGCAGGGAGAGACCGTGTGGACAGCACGGTTGATTGCCAGGGAACTTGGTGATGTGTCTCTGGATCACATCTGGAGAGTGTTCCGCAAGCATGGCATTCATCTTCAGCGAAGAAGAAGCTGGTGTGTCAGCACAGACCCGCAATTCGCCGAGAAAGCCGCTGCTATCATAGGACTCTATCTTGCTCCTCCCGAAAATGCAGTTGTGATCAGTGTTGATGAAAAGCCCTCTATACAGGCACTTGAGCGAGCACAGGGTTACATCCGCCTGAATGACGGCAAAACATATACCGGATTCAGTGACCGGTATAAGAGGCATGGGACAACAACATTGTTCGGAGCTCTCGAGGTCGCAACTGGAATGGTGACCACAGGCCACTACAAGCGCAGGCGGCGCCGTGAGTTTCTGGATTTCATGAACAGAGTTGTGTCACAGTATTCTGCAGATCAGGAGATCCATGTGATTCTTGATAACCTGAATACTCATAAGAAGAAGCGAGGGACATGGTTATCCCGTCATCCGAATGTACATTTTCACTATACACCTACTAATGGGAGCTGGCTGAACCAGATAGAGATATGGTTCAGCATTCTGACTGTAAGAGTGTTGCGAAATGGCAGTTACACATCTCCGAGACAGGTGCGTAACGCAATAGATATGTTCAACAAGGCCTATTCAGAAGACTGTAGTCCGTTTGAGTGGAAGAAGGAAAAGGTACACCAGGTTACTCTCAAGAGATGTTACGCTGACTTATGCAGGTAGGTACTAGCACACCTCACGGCCTGGAGCCGTCGCACCCAATATGACCCCCATGAAGGG
>JAOZQW010000488.1 GCA_029932015.1 Candidatus Fermentibacteraceae bacterium | reverse complement strand
CGCCAGTCCAGGGTCAGAGAGAGCGGTTACGTCATTGATCATTCCGATACCGGCTTCAAGAACAGTGCGTCCAACCTCGGCGGAGGAAGTATCAACAGATATCACGGAGCTGATCTTCTCTTCGGCCAGGCGGAGGAGCACCGGCATCAGTCTTTCAATCTGAACATCAGGTGGAACAGGGTCGGAGCCCGGTCTGGTGGACTCGGCGCCGATGTCGATGATCTGAGCACCCTGCTGGGCCATCTCGAGCGCTCTCGCGACCGCAGATGGGATATCGTTGTAGACACCTCCATCTGAGAACGAGTCCGGAGTCAGATTCAGTATTCCCATGATTAGTGGGGCATCCGCAAAATCAAGAAGTCTGTCACCGGCATGAATGGTCTTCGAGGCGGCTGGGGGCGAATGGACCGCGTTCAGAATATCTCCGGCAAGATCACCGAGCCCGAAAGGTTGACCGCGGAGGGATTCAGCTGCCCTGATAAGCTGTCTCGGGGTACCGGCAATGAGGACAAGTGTATTCGGAACGGAGCAGGTTATCGTATCTCTCGAGACGATCGCATCCGCTCCGCCAGAGAGCATGCACTGCTTGAGAATGGTGGCGGCTGGAGCGGGAATAGGGTCGACTGCAAGGGTGAGCACGCTGCTCTTCAGTGAAAGCCTGTCCCAGGTGCAGGCGTCCGCACCGATAAGGTCCAGCTGCCTTTTCCACTCCTCGTCCGAAGGCAGGCAAAGGCTTCTGACCCTCACTTAATTCACCCTGATAGCCCTTCCGATAAGCGCCAGGGCTTCCGTCCGCGTCTCCATCCTCTTCAGGTAACCCCTCATTGCGGATGTGACTATTCGGGAATCCCTCTTCTTGACGCCGCGAATGGCAAGACAGAGATGCTCAGCCTCCATCACGACCATCACTCCCTTGGCGGAGAGCTCTGTCATGAGTTTGTCAGCGATCTCGGTGGTCAGACGCTCCTGAATTGTGGGTCTGGCCGCCATGCTCTCGACGGCTTCGACTATGGAACCGAGACCTGCAATACGATCATTCGCAGGGAGATAGACTATATCACAACGTCCGATGTACGGGAGGAGGTGGTGCTCGCAAAGGGACGAGAAGCTGATGTCCTTGATGATGATCATTTCATTCTGATCAGGACAGGACATTGTTGCTATCGGCTTGCGTCCGGCGGAATCCAGCCCCCTGCAGAGCTCGGCCATTGAACCGGCCACGCGATTGGGTGTATCTCTCAGGCCCTCCCTTTCGGGATCCTCACCCAATCCCTCCAGCATCAGTCTGACTCCCCTGGCTATCTTCTCCAGGTCCGGCATTATGCGGTTCATCCCCTTTCGGTTCCTCGGGCGGATCATCGCTCTCTGCGGACTCATCCGCTGCTTCAAGAACTTCGTTCCTGAGGTGCAGGGGAAGGTCCTCAGTATCAGGGCGAAGCTCTACGATGACC
>JAOZQW010000487.1 GCA_029932015.1 Candidatus Fermentibacteraceae bacterium | reverse complement strand
AGCTGAGCCCTTTCATTACCCTCATCGGCAGCGTCCTCCACATCCCGCTGATCACTGGAAACACCGGATATGCCATTCACACCGCTCTGCTTGTAGACCATGTCCTTTATCTGATGAACTGTGTAACCGTAATTTTCCATAAGGTCGATGAGGATTGCCGAATCGACATCACCAGACCTGGTGCCCATCACTAATCCGCACGCTGTTCCATAGCCGAGACTGGTGTCGATACTCCTGCCGTGTTTCACCGCAGCCAGGCTGCTGCCGTTCCCGAGATGGCAGGTGACTATGCAGAGATCCTCTATGGGCCTGTCCATCATCTCAGCGGCTTTCAGAGCAACGTACTGATGGCTGGGGCCGTGAAATCCGAAGCGGCGCATCCTTTTCTCGCTGAAAATGTCATATGGCAAAGCGTAAATATATGATACAGGCGGCATTGTCTGATGGAATGCAGTGTCGAAGACAGCGACATTGGGGACACCCGGCAGTGCCTCCATTGCTGCAGCGATCCCCTGGAGATTGGGCGGGTTGTGCAGCGGCGCCATGAAGCTGCATTCCTCTACCCCCCTGATGACGGATTCATCAATGAGTACAGCTGAAGTGAACTTCTCGCCCCCGTGAACGACACGATGACCGATAGCGGAGATCTCCTGCAGCTCAGTGATCGCTCCATGCTCGGGATGAATGAGAGTACTGAGAATGAATTCAAGCCCGGTTCTGTGATCAGGGACAGGCTCCTCTATCTTCAGCTTAGTTGCCAGTGTCCTGTACTTGATCCTGCCCTCGGGAAGTCCGATCCTCTCGATAAGACCTTCCGCAAGCAAAGCCTCGTTCTCCATTTCAAGGAGTTTGAATTTGATGGATGAGCTGCCGCTGTTGATCACCAGTATCTTCATTCGGGCCTCCGCAAAATGGATTGTGAAGTAAGATCGTCCTGTTTGGATGGGATTCCCCTGATGTAAAAACTCAAGGCCCGAAAATACCGATTCAAGGGGCGGAGGACAAGACTCAGGAGACCTCTGGAGTCTCGCTCTCCGTCCTGTCGTCAGTCGGTCTTCGATCAAGGATTATCTCTGTCTGGAGCAGCGCAAGAATGAAGGCCCATAGAATAGTGAACCGATAGTTTGTAAGCGGCGAGGCGAAGCCCGATGCGAAAAGGAGCATGACAACAGCGCAGAATATCCCCAGCACTCTGCCTGCCCGGCTGCTGCTTCTGGTCCTGAGGAAGAGTTTCGCTGAACGGATGAGTGCCGATATGAAAAGACCTATCAGAAAGATCACTCCCGTAACACCCATGACAAGAGCTGTCTGGAAGTAGGAGCTGTCAACGAAAGTCATTGTACGTACTTCCCCCACTTCCGGTTTGAAGTAGGTGATGCTCTCACCAAGCCCTCGTCCGAGCAGGGCATGGGATGAATCAAGCCTCTCTATGACAGCCAGCCAGGATAGGAGC
>JAOZQW010000181.1 GCA_029932015.1 Candidatus Fermentibacteraceae bacterium | reverse complement strand
ATGATACACGATCTTGATCTTGTGCTCTCATTTGTGCGCTCGCCTGTTGAGTCCGTTCATGCCTCCGGCGTTCCTGTCCTCAGTAACAACGTGGATATCGCCAGTGCGAGGATACAGTTTGAGAATGGCTGCACAGTGAACATGACCGCCAGCAGGATATCCAGGGAACAGATGAGAAAACTGCGTTTCTTCCAGCGCAGGAGCTACGTATCGGTTGATTTCGCATCGAGGCGTGTCGAGGCTTTCAAGGTCTCTGATGACGGCAGTATTCTCCCAGTGCATGTCACTGTCGGCGATTCCGATGCACTGACCGCTGAACTCCGGGACTTCCGTTCAGCCTGTTCCACCGGAACTCCTCCAACCGTGACCGGGGAGGAGGGACTGCGAGCTCTCCGCTCCGCCGGAACCATCTCGGAAGCGATCGAGAAGGCCTCCAGACGATTCGGCATCTGAGGTCCGGAGATATATGAGACTGGTCGTTTCAGCAGGTGATCCATCAGGAGATGCCAGGGCTTCAGAGGTTCTTAGAGAGCTTAAGACAATGACAGAGCTCGACATGGAAGGTCTCGGCGGCGACCACCTGGCTTCGATAGGAATGGATCTGCACCATCATCTGAGAGAGTATTCCGTAATGGGCTTTGCCGAGATACTCTCCTCATTCAGAAAACTTCTCTCACTGAAACAGAGCATGAGGTCCATCATTGGATCGGTGCGTCCGGATGCACTGCTCCTGGTCGATTATCCGGGGCTGAACATTCCGCTTGGAGTCTGGGCTCACAACAGAGGTATCCGGGTTATCTACTACATCTCGCCGCAGCTCTGGGCATGGGGAACGCGAAGAGTGAAGAAGATCGCCAGGGGAGTGGACATGATGATCACCCTCTTCAATTTCGAGGTTGATTTCTACGACAGATACGGCGTTCATGCCGAATGGGCAGGACATCCGCTTGTCGAATCCGTAACAGTCCCGCTTGAAGGAAGTCCAGTTGATGGTCACCTTGCTCTTCTTCCAGGGAGCAGGGAACAGGAAGTATCTGCCCTTCTGCCTGATATGCTTGATGCTCTGGTCATCCTCAGAGCTGATCATCCAGGACTTGAAGCAAGAGTCGCCTCTGTCGCTTCCGTCCCGGAAGCACTCTACTCCAGAGCCGCTTCAATGGAGGGAGTAAGCGTTGTCAAGACATCCTCCCAGGCCCTTTCATCCGCAAGGGCGGCATTGGTATGCTCAGGAACGGCAACACTGGAAACATCTCTTTACGGTGTTCCATTCGCTATCGCATACAGAACATCTCCACTCACGTACGCTCTTGCGAAGCTGCTCGTTCGCGGAGTGGAACGGATCGGCATGGCCAACCTGGTGACGGGTGAAGATATTGCCCCCGAACTCATACAGGACCAGGTCAGCGGAGACGGTCTTGCGGGAGCGATCACGAGTTTCATGAGCAGGGGACCTGAGAGGGAGAGAGCCATTGAGCGTCTGGTGAAGGTCAGGGCCGCCCTTGGAGAACCTGGTGCTTCGGGGAGAGCTGCGGTAATGATCCGGGAATTCCTCCATGACAGTACTGGAAACCGCTGATTTGGACCTCCTGAAACTGTCAAGAGTACTTGGAAAGATCTTCATGCGTCTCTGTGGCATCTCATGGAGGATCAGATATTATCACCCTCCCGGAATCCGGGCAGGTCGTACAAGGGGAAGAACCGTGCTCTTCGCCTTCTGGCACGGAAGGCAGCTTCCATTCATCTATACTCACAGAAATGAAGGCATCACTGTACTAGTCAGCCTGAACACCGATGGTCAGTATGCGACGAATGTTCTCCACTCAATGGGTTTTGCCACCGTCAGGGGTTCGTCGTCCAGCGGAGGGATGAAAGCCATCGGCGAGATGGCAGCAGTCCTCAGGAGTGGGACGGATTGTGCAATTACACCTGATGGGCCGAGGGGACCGGTCTATAGATCGAGTGGCGGGGCCGGTATCATCTCCAGACTGAGCGGGAGTCCTGTAGTGCCGATGGCTTCTTCTGCCTGGCCCGTAATCCGTTTCCGTTCCTGGGATGGTTTCATTCTCCCCCTTCCTTTTTCGAAGGTCACAGTTGTCGAGGGCAGGGCCTTAGCCCCGATGAAAAGAGGGGACGACGGCACCTGGAAGGAAATGCTCGAGAGCAGGCTTCGTAGTATTACGGCTGCAGCAGACCTGGCATCAGCACCTGGTTCATCCTGCCAGTATGCGCTCATAGAAGGCGCTGCAAGGCTCGCTGGAGTATTTGCCAGAGCAGCTCTCAGCTTCAGGCCGCCATCAGAAATGCGTGAGCGTCTGGGGGAAGCACACTCGATCACAGGTGCTCCCGTCTGGCTGCACGGATCATCTCTCGGTGAACTCACCGGTCTCATGCCATTCATCAGACTGGTGGAAGATCTTGGACTTAAAGCATTCATCACCTGTTCCACTCCGGCCGGGAGAGAATTCATTGAGGAGCAGGGACTCCGGGGAGCATTCGCACCGCTGGACACTCCTCAATGTGTGACCCGGTTCCTTGATGCAGTGGAACCGTCAGCATTCGTTCTCGCTGAAACGGAGTTATGGCCCTGCACCATTATGACTGCGATACGCCGCTCAATACCATGCATAATGGTGAATGCAAGACTCGGAGCGAAACGGATGTCACGGTACATGTTGCTCAGACCACTACTCGGGAGGATGCTCTCCTGCTTCACCGGACTCCTCACACGTTCTGAAGCCGATTCAGAGCGCTTCAGAAGACTGGGCGCTGATTCGTTGCTGATCAGAACGACAGCTGATGCCAAAGCCTGCTACGATCCTGGTGATCCGCCCGATGAATGGAGGGATAAGCTCGGTGCTGACACTCCCATCCTGGTCGCAGGCTCGACCAGACAGGGTGAGGACAGAACTGTTGCTGAAGCCGCCCTCTCCGCGGGATATCTACCTGTCCTTGCTCCAAGGCATCTTGATAGAGTTGGAAGGGTAATTGACACACTCAGGGATCTGGGGTGCTCTCCAGTTCTCTGGTCTCAACTCCTCCAGTCCAGTTATCATGGAAATCCTGATAGTGTCGTTATTGATGTCCACGGCGTTCTTGCCAGACTCTATGGACTCGCCGACGCGGCATTCGTCGGGGGTACTCTGGTCGATATAGGTGGTCATAATGTACTTGAACCTCTCCAGAGAGGTGTCCCGGTGGCAGTTGGACCTCACTGCTGGAATTTTGCCGATCGGATCGAGCGCGGCAGGGATGAAGGAGCCATAAAGGTGGTAACGGATGCTCAAAGCCTGAGGAAGACACTGATCTCGTTCCTGACGGCTCGCCCCTCTGTAGAGGTAGTCAGAGCCCTCTCAGCTCCTGAAGGCGCCGACCCGCTCGTTCTCTTTAAGAGACTGCTCAAGATTTCTGGAGTTGCTCTCCATTCACGGAGAGAACAATGAGAAGACCTGACCGCTTCTTCCGCCGTATGGCGGCAAGAGAGGGACCCGCAGCCCTGCTGGGCTATTTCCTGATGCCTGCCGGATGGCTTTATGGTCTGATCACTTCGGCCAGGAGAGCCTGGTTCGAGGAGAGAGGGAGGAGACTCGATGTTCCCGTTCTGAGCGTTGGCAACATAGAGGTCGGCGGCACAGGGAAGACACCCGTCACGATCTGGCTTGCCCGGCGCATCTCGGGAATGGGTTACAGGGTTTGCGTTGTTGCACGCAATCTCGGTGAGCGCAGGGCGCCAAGCATGGTTCTCCCCGGAGCGGCCAATTCCTCCTCAGGTTACAGTGATGAAGCCATTTTCCTTGCACAGAGTCTTGTGGGCAAGGCAAGGGTCTATGCAGGCCGCTCGAAGCTCGAGACAGCGGAGAAAGCCGTCAGGGAGAGAGAGCCGGACATCATCATTGTTGATGATGGATTTCAGCATCATAAGCTTCATAGGAACATCGATCTTGTCGTACTTGATTTCCGCGAGCCCTTCGGAAGAGGAGGGGTACTTCCATCCGGTACACTCCGCGAGCTGCCCTCGAGCCTGTCTTACGCTGATCATGTATGGATAAACAGGGTAACACCCGGCATGTCGGCGGAGTGGGTTCAAAGACGCATATCGGATTACAACTGGAAGGCTCCTGTCCAGTTCAGCAGGATACGCCCGAATGGTTTCAGACTTGCCGTATCAGGTGACCGGGCGGATATTCCCGAAGGGAGCAGAGTGCTTGCATTCTGTGCGATAGGACGACCGGAGAGTTTCCGCAGCACTCTGGAGGAGAGCGGTCTTTCCATCGCGAGTCTGAAGCTCTTTCCCGACCACTATGCGTACACTGCGAAGGATATTGAGGAGCTTCATGCGGATGGTTTGCGGCTGGGCGCGGAATTCCTGGTGACGACGGCCAAGGATGCTGTCAAGCTGTCCACGCTGCCCAACTCGCAGGATATCCTAGTCCTCGATACTTCGCTGGAGGTGGAGGGAGCTGTGACGGAACTGCTGACAGATGTCGAGCGCGTGATCCGCGCATCCAAGAGTATGAGACAGGAGGCAGGCAGAAAATGAATCCCGGCGGAAGCGTGATCCGCACGGATGTCCTTATACTGGGAGCAGGGATGGCCGGGCTCACATGCGCCCTGACTCTCCCCGAGGAGCTCAGTGTTCTTCTTCTCAGCAAGGTCGTAACACCGACAGGCAGTACTCTTCTCGCACAGGGAGGGCTGGCTGCAGCTGTAACGGATGACGACACTTTCGCCCTTCATCTCATGGACACTGTCAGAGCAGGAGGCGGCCTGGTCGATGAGGAGGTCGCTGCAGACATCATTTCCTACGGTCCACTGCTGGTCTCCAGACTCGCCGACTGGGGAGTTGCACTCGAGGGTTCCTCCGGGAAGGGAGGGGGCATCGAGGGAGGTCACAGCGTTCGTAGGGTTCTGCATCACAAAGACAGGACAGGGAGACTGATAAGCGAGACTCTGACTGAAAGATGCCGCGAGCATGATAACATCACCATTTTGGAACCGGCCTTTGCCATCAATCTCCTTACTGCATCAAGGGAGATCCCAGATCTGGTTAATGAAGGCAGTGACAGGTGCCTGGGAGCCCATGTTCTCGCAGACGGCAAGGTATTTACCATTCTCGCCGGTGAAACGGTCATCGCGACAGGTGGAGCTGGCAAGGTATATCGCTACACATCCAATCAGGACTCGGCAACAGGTGACGGAATTGCCATGGCCTGCAGAGTCGGTCT
>JAOZQW010000180.1 GCA_029932015.1 Candidatus Fermentibacteraceae bacterium | reverse complement strand
AGTATCCCTATAAAACAGTCCCTGATAATTACGTTGATGAATTCGGAGCCGGTTCAGGCACATTGGCTTTTGTCTGTCAGAACAGCAAGGGCCGCATCGGGTACTATTCCGGTCCGTCTGACAGTTACCGCACCATCACATCGTCGGTGATCTTCGGTGCAATTGAAGATGGAAGCAGCACAAAGGCCGAACTCATGGATATCTACATGGACTACCTCACAGGTGGGACAGGTATTGGTGAAACCGGATCTGCTCCAGTTGACGCGGGATATCTGTCCGTCACAAATCCATCGATCGGGAATCTCTCGGCTGTGCTTGAGCTTCCCTATCCAGCATCCTGTGACCTCGGTGTCTATGATATGACCGGCCGACGGGTAGGGGTTCTGATCAGCGAGGATCTGACCACTGGGGTGCATGCACTGGTGATGCAGGATGAACTTGCAACCGGTTCCTATCTCGTGTCTGGTAGTATTGGAGACACTTTCGTGAGCGAGCGAGTGGTGCTCCTGAGGTAGGAGGTAGGGACGTAGGTAAGTTTGTAAAGTTACTGACCTGATACCAGCAGTTGCGGATAATATAGCATAGTAACAGATGTTTACTATTCATTAGCGGATTATCCACAGTGACTGACTGCTGCCGTTGAGACTACCGAAATACCGTGGCCGTACTCCCGACCCGATAGTATCTTCGTCATTGCAGGATCGATGATGATTTGCATATCGGAGGGGCAGATGGAGCATCTTAGACGCAAAACACTGCTCTTCGCCGGGATCACGGCCGCGGTCTACATTGTTCTGTTTCTCTTCATCGATGCTCCTACAGATCTATGGGTCAGGGAGAACTGCGGTGGCACCTTTATCGAGGAGCTGGCCGCCATGTTCTCCTATATGGGGGATGGATCCCTGATCAGGCTCGGCCTGGCACTTGGATTCCTGCTGATACTCGCTGTTGATCCATTAACGAAGCACAAGTGGACAAGATCGCTGCTCTTCATCTGCGTCAGCTGCGCTGTGGCTCTGGTGGTCGGGGAGGGTTTCAAGTTCCTTCTCGCGCGTCACAGACCTGTTCTTCTATTTGAGAATGGGAACTATGGACTCAGTTTCTTCTCATCCGATTGGGCTTCGAACTCATCACCGTCCGGTCACACTCTAAGAGTATTTGCGATACTCACAGCCACTTCAATGCTCTTCAGGAAACTTACTCCGGTCTTTTTAAGCCTTGCTGTTCTCATCGGTCTGAGCAGGATTATCGTGACGGACCACTACCCCAGCGATGTCGTCTTTGGAGTATACATAGGAGTGTTCGCAGCGCTCTGGGTCTACAGGTACATGTATTATGGCTCATCCTCATCCTCAGGATCCACTGAGTATGATGCAACTGCAGGAGGGACTCAATGAAGCGTTCGGATCTCTGCGTCTCCAGGATGCTGATAGTATTCTCTTCCGTAGTCATCACAGCTGCTCTGATGATGAATTCTGCATGCCTTCCTGAGCCCTATAGCGTGGGCCAGCCGGATTCATTGCTCTCTGAATACCTTCTCGTTTGGGATATGGTCGACCAGGGCTATGGTGGATTCTGTATACGGACTCAAGTTGACTGGGACGCTGTTTATTCCGAGCACAGGGAAGATGCAATGGCAGCGGAGAGCTGGGATGAACTGAGGGATGTAGTACTGACTATGCTGGGAGAGTTGGAGGATGTGCAGCTAAGCCTCATCGATCCAGGTGGAGAAGAACAGACTGCATGGGATCCTGAATTCGTGAACTGGGACCTGACAGTATGGCAGCAGTATATGGGGCGGTGGTCATTGCCGGAGTCTCTTGTGGAATACGCTTTCAACCCCCTGCAGATGACACAGGACAGTGTCGGCTACGGTTATATCAGCGACCTGGGATCAATTTTTAATATCATGATTTTCTTCAGTATGACAACCAGTATTGAGGGATGTTCGCATCTTATCATTGACCTTAGGATGCTCTCCGAAGGGATTGAGGGCAATGCTCAGATGGCCGTTGGGCGATTCGTTGCAGATAGGGAGCTGTCTTACTGGCGGTCGATCAGGAATGGACCGGGAAGACTGGACATGAGCGAGCTCAATGCAGTATATGCCATCAAAAATGGAAGCTGGCAATTTACAAACCCTGTATTCCTGCTTGTTGGACGCGGTACTCGAGGAGTTGGTGAACAGCTTACTCTTCTCTTGGCCAGTCAGGATCATGTAGTACTCGTTGGTGATACTACTGCAGGGTCCAGCGGTCCAGCAAACACGCTCTATCTTGTGAATGGATGGTCGGTCCGAATCCCCGCTATGGTTGTTTACTTACCTGCTGAAACTCCCGTCCTGGGAGCCGGGATATCCCCCGACATCTATGTGGAGACGACTGAAGCGGACTTTCTGGCAGGTATCGACCCGGTGCTTGACCGGGCATTGGAACTAGTCTCGGAATAGCCTCAGTCCGTTGTAAGGACGAGTATCTCCCCTGTCTCTGCGGTCGTGATATCCATCGGATAACCGCTAAGATCCAGCTGCCCATCGATGCTGAAAGTAGTGTAGTTGTATGCGGAGAGTCTGCTGACAGAGTTCCCGAGATAGCTGAGGACATACGCATGAGTCCTGTCGGCACCGGCGCAGATGAGATGCATATCCCCCTCTATCGCCACCGCGCCTGTCCATATCTGGTAAGTGGGCTGTTTCTGAAAGGGATCAGGGAAGTAGGCTGGAATAGTAACGACCATGTCCGTGTCTGTGGATCGTATCACAGCACAGAGGACTGTATCATCAGGCATGTCTGCAGCAGTCAGGAATGGGACTGCCTCCTCAAGTGTGCGTCTGCGGATGATCCCGGAGCCTATTGTAGAGAGAATATCAGCGGATTCAAGCGTGATCACGAACATCGTATCCGGTCTATGATCCTCTGCAATACACCTTGGCGCGGAGAGCATCTGGCAGAATCGGGAGACTCCATTGGTTTCCATTCGGACTTCCAGTATACGCTCGGATGCGGTATCTACAACATACAGATAGGGCCGGTTGTCACCTGCCATCAGCAGATCTATCGGTGATTCGCATATGCTGAAAGCGTCGATCACTTCACCGTTCTGTGCACTGATCTCGATGATTTTACCTAGAGAACCGATCAGATACACGCTGCTTTCCATTGGACTGTAGATCATACGGGAATAGACCTGACCTGTCCTCTCATGTGCGAATGTATCAAGGTCATAGAATGCAACTGAACCCTCGGTTGAAGCAACAATGAAGGAGCCGGGAACAAGGCATAGGGAGCGAGCACCATTGATGTCTGTCACTGACCCGAGAATCGAGAGATCCGAGGAGTCTATCACATGAACTCCTGCCTTGATCGTACTCTGGTACTCAGTAAGGTCTGTACAGCCGGTGAGAACAATGATCGCGATCGAAAGTAAAGCACTGAGCCTTACCATGACAGAACCGCCGAGAGCAGGAAGTGTCTGGCAGGTGACCATGCTCTTGGATTACCCATCTCCCCAGTGGGATCTTCAGAGCTCCTGTAGAGTGCGGTGTCATAGATCTGCAATACATTCTTTCGGTTGAAGACGTTGAATATCCCCAGAACCAGGTTTAGATCTGTTCTTCCTATACTGAATGTCCGGGAGAGTGTAAGGTCAGTCTGCATTGTATACGGATATCTCTCGGTATTGGTCTCGATGAGTTCTCCTTCAGTGGGGGGGAGAGTGTAGGGCAGACCACTTCCGAAACTCCAGGAGAGACCCAGACCAGTATTCTCGAAGGGATGGAC
The DNA here is from genome assembly GCA_029932015.1 of Candidatus Fermentibacteraceae bacterium. Taxonomy (GTDB): domain Bacteria; phylum Fermentibacterota; class Fermentibacteria; order Fermentibacterales; family JCC-6; genus JAOZQW01. The sequence continues at coordinate 1,443 of JAOZQW010000180.1, read as the reverse complement.
ACCAGCGATTTCGGGTCCCTCGGATTCCAGTGTCCTGTAAAGACCTGAGGCACTTGCAGTGTGTGTCTGGTCCCAGTCCAGATAGTTCTCCTCTCGGGAGATGTAGATCACACCTGACTGCGCGTAGTTATATCTTTCCAGCATTGAGGAGTATCTGCCCTTGGCAACCGAGAGGCAGTAGGAGAGCTGTCCCGAGAGGTTACCACCTGCGGTTCGTGAGAGTGTTGCCTCGATACCGCGAACCATTCCATGACTGTCATCATTGGTGAACACGTAATAGTTACCCTCTGAATGATCCTCGGTACTGACAAGTCCAGTGATATCTTTGTAATAGGCGGCAAGCGAGAACTCGGTGGAGTTATCCAGAACATGCCTTACTCCAACCTCGAACATCTGCGTTCTCTCTGGATTGAGATCAGGATTTCCTCTGACGATCCTGCCTTCAGCAAGGTTGAATGAAGATTCGAGAAAGAGTGAATACATGGGGGGCATCTGGAAATAGTGACCGAAAGTTGTGAAGAAAACTGAGTGTTCGCTGAAAGGTACGGAGAAGCCGACTCTGGGGCTGACCTGCCATTTGACATCGACAGGCACCCTGTCTCCTTCCTCTGCGTTGAATACGCTGGTATTTGCATCGAAGAGCTCAGCTCTGAGGCCTCCTGTAAGGATAACACCACCCGGGAACCTGTAGCTGCCCTGTGCATATGCGGAGCCGGAATGCGGAAATGCATTCCACATAGTGAGATATGTGCTACCGTAGGCCAGAGCATAGACATTGTACTGGTAGAGATCAAAATAAGAAGCTGTGATCCCGGCTTTCACTCTTGCCCGTAGACTCGGATTAGAGTCCATTTCCAGCATTGCTGTGCTTACCGAAGCCTTGGAATCCAGCCAGACATTCGGATGGGTCCCAGAATGATAGAATCCCAGAGAATCCTCATTCCGCACTTTGGGTGTGTACTGTGTAAGCCAATAGATCGGATTGGTGCCCTCTCCAACCCAGCCTCCATCCAGATCCCTTATCCTGTGCCAGTTCTGGAACTTCATCATGCCGAGTGTAAGTTTCAGGGTGGTCTCGCTTCCGAGCAGCCTGGTCGCGTTGAAGGTCATGCCACTGGATTCACTGAATCTCACTGGCAGAGCCTGGTCCTGACTCCCGACGGCTACCTGAGCTCGGCCCTGCGCCCCAGCACGCTCTGGTACCGGGCCAGCGACACGGGGCTGCGCAAGAACAACGGCAAGGAGACCTACCTGACCTCCCCTGGCCAGGACACGGATTTGGGCAACGGCCTCAAGAACCTGGCGGGTCTGGATCCCAAGAGCCGCGGCGCGTCGCAGATCGACGTCACCGCCACGGCTCCACCCCCGCCGGCTCCGCCGGCCCAGGCTCCTGACGTGGGCGGCAACCTGGCTCCCCTCAAGAAGGGCGGCGTATCGTTCTGG
>JAOZQW010000486.1 GCA_029932015.1 Candidatus Fermentibacteraceae bacterium | reverse complement strand
CAGGGTCTCACCTGCCCACTCATCCAGCTCGTGTATGTTGAGTCTCCAGTTCTGATCATTCCTGCCGAAGGTCTGGAGGTAGTACCAGTTGACTCCGCCGTCTGTGGAAACCTCAATGCTACCCTGGTTGTATCTGTATGGAATGTTGATGTTGGTCCAGAAGCTGAGCCTGCCGCCACCGCTGTCAGGAATGGTCACAGTCTCGTTCCAGGTCATCGTTCCGCTGCCGTTCGAGTGATAGCTCTGCGTGCCGGAGTGATACTGCGAGGATGAAAGGCTCCAGTTGCTGAGTGTGAACGGGGTTCCGGAACCGTTGTCATCCAGTGGGACCTCAAAGCCGGTAAGCTCCTGCAGTGCGTACTCCGCAGCTGTCGTGACTGAACTCCATTCGATGGTGTAGGGAAGTGTCACCGTCCCCGGTTCGACCGCGACAGGTGTTCCGGGTACATGTGGGTCCAGTGGACAGCCAGCCAGGAATGCGGTCACAAGGTAACTCCTGAGGTTCCTGCGGGTAAGCTTCACCATCTCGGTATGAGAAGGCCAGAATCCGGCGTAATCGGAACCGGTCTCATGATTCCAGCTCATGGCTCCATACAGGCTATCTGCGTGATCACGCGTGTTTCCAGAGGCATGATAGAGCAGATGAGAAGAAGGACCATGCTCATCACCTGTGCCCCACTGCACCATTATCTCGGCATGCATATTATATTCTGTGTCATGAGGATGCGCATCGTATGTGTAACCCCAGGGCCTGATGAGGATATTACCGAATGAATGAGTAGAATGCATCTCAACCGGTGGATGGTCCTGCCAGAATGCATCGACATTGCTGGTCTCAAATTCACTGAGTGGTCCAGTTCCCCTGTAGGTGCCGGAACCGGGAGTGGGACTTGATCCCTCACCTCCCCATGCCACGAACCAGTTCCGGTTCAGGTCGACCCCGTCACCTCCAGCACTGGTGTTCCTGTTTTTCCTGTGATACCCTCCACCACCGGGAGAAGTAGTCTGATTGTAGACATAGCCATCGACATTGTTGCAGGGAAGACACCAGAGCTCGCGATTGTCCAGGATATAGGTCGCCTGGAGTCCGCAGAATCCGCTGCCTCCATAGTTCTCGCAGAGCCAGAGCATGAAGAAGCGGATACTCCTCATCGAGGCGGGTTCCCTGGCATGGATAAGTCCGTCGTACCAGACGTTGGGAAGGATCGGGTCATCATCCCAGAAACTGTTGCTAGAGGATAGCTTGAGAACTCTCTGAGGTCTGCCCTCGTACGTATTTCCAATTGAGGTGGGAGCACTTGTTATTGTGGGATAAGTATCATGGAGATCGTCCATCCATATGGAGAGCTCATCCCATGTCAGGTAGCCGCCCATACTCCTGCCGGCGCAGCTTCTAGCATAAAGCCCCTCGAGGTCATCTATCCTGGTGGACAGCATGAGACCGGAACTCATGA
>JAOZQW010000485.1 GCA_029932015.1 Candidatus Fermentibacteraceae bacterium | reverse complement strand
CAGGATGCCGAGATATACGCTCTGCCGGAAACCGCATTCATGACAGCGGCAATTGCATTCCTGTTGATAATGGATGCCTTGTCCTCAAGTGAATAAGCAGCAAGTTTCAGTGGAGAGCCGCCGAATGTATTTGTCTGGATGATGTCGGCTCCGGCATCAAGATAGAGACCCGCAATCTCTTCCAGTATGCCGAGTTGGGTAAGATTCAGTTCCTCAGGACAATGACCGCTGATGAGACCTCTCTCGATGAGGAGAGATCCGATGGCTCCATCGGCAATAAGTATCTCCCCATCGTGCAGTCGGTCAAGCAGTCTCTCCATCAGGTGCCTTCCGCAAAAAAACCTTCAACTGTATCAACAGCATTGGCTCCGTCAAATCCATAGGCATCAGCACCTATTTCTCTTGCATACTCCTTCGAGACTGGTGCTCCTCCTATCAGGATCCTGACTTTTCCGTACAGCCCCTCCTCCCTGGCCATCTCAACGACCTGCTTCATGACCGGCATCGTCGTGGTGAGGAGAGCGGACATTCCGATGACCTGGGCATTCTGCTCTCTGGCGGCGCTGATGAACATCTCGGCAGACACATCATTGCCCAGATCTATTACCTCGAATCCGGCACCCTTCAGAAGAATGCCGACGAGGTTCTTGCCGATATCATGAAGGTCATCCTTCACCGAACCGATGACGATCCTGCCCCTGGTGGGGATCCCATCCTCGATGAGAAGCGGCTTCAGCACCTCCATGGCGCGGTTCATCGCCCGCGCGGCGAGAAGGACATCGGGAAGGAATATCTCATGATCCTTGAATTTTCTGCCTACTACATTCATTCCCGCGACCAGACCATCGTTCATGATCTCGATCGGGGGGATCTTCTGATCCAGTGCTTTCTGCGTAAGTATGACTACTGCTTCATCCATACCATTCTGCAGATCCTCTGATATTCTGTTCAGGAGTTCCATGATTATCCCTTACTCACGGGTGATCGTTCGCGCCTTGTATTCCGCATTCTCTGGATGCATGACCTGGTTGTGCATGCCTCGCAGAAAGGATAGGTATTCTCAAATTCATGTATCCTCCCCGGTCCACCGACAAGCACACCGGAAACAGTTTTTATCGGACTCATGAGGAAGCTCTCGTTCAATGTAATGCCTATCTCTTCCGGCTGCAGAACCTCGAACAGCTTCTTCTGTCCGCTTATGTGCCATCCGCAGTAGCCGGGACTGTAGGCCAGAATGTGTGGAGACTCCGCTGAAGGATCTCCCTGAGCAAGTTCCGACAGCAGAACAGTGGCCGCCTGCTCCGCAAGCCTGTCTGCAGCAAGAGATGAGATCGAATCAAGCATGTATCCGGCGGCATAATCACCATCGCGAAAAAGATCCTTCACTCTCCCGCTGAGAGGATCTCCGAGCGTTACAGCGAACAAAGCAAGGCAGACACTTCTTCTATAGACAAGA
>JAOZQW010000179.1:2408-5260 GCA_029932015.1 Candidatus Fermentibacteraceae bacterium | reverse complement strand
TTATCGGCTGGTGAGGTCGTCGAGAGACCCGCTTCGATAGTCAAAGAGCTTATTGAGAATTCTCTTGATGCCGGAGCTGAAAGCATCGTTGTGGAGCTCGAGCAGGGTGGACGGCGTTCCATTACTGTCAGAGACGATGGCTGCGGGATGAACCGCCACGATCTACTGCTCTCTATCCAGCGGCATGCGACAAGCAAGATTGCCGGCAGGGAAGACCTTGAGCGCCTTTCCACTCTTGGTTTCCGCGGTGAGGCGCTTCCGAGCATCGCGGCGGTCACGCATTTCACGATGATCACTTCGGATGGTTCGGAGGCATGGGAGCTTTCAGTCGATGGCGGTGAGCTCAGAGGGGTCAAACCGGCTGCAAGGACAAGGGGTACTACCGTGACCGCTTCCGGCCTCTTCTTCAACCAGCCTGTCAGGCGCAAATTTCTGCGCAGCCAGGGCACAGAACTCACCTGGGTGGAGAAGTTCCTAACTGGATCCGCGCTATCGTATCTGAACGTTTCTTTCCGTCTCCTGCATAATGGAAGAGAGATATTCGACCTTCCGGCAGGGGGCGATGTTGCAGGGAGGCTGAGACTTCGCTTCGGTTTGACCGATTCGATCCCCCCGGTATCCGCCAGCGCTACGTCAGCAGGCATCACGATCGCTATCACGATGTTCCCAAACAACCGCTGGAACAGAAAGAGCCATCAGTACATCTTCGTGAACGGAAGACAGGTCCAGTGCGGTTACATATCAGGTCCGATAGACAGGGCTCTTTCGGGACCTGCAGGATATCCGCTGCTGGCCTGCACGGTCGATATGCCTCCATCTGAAGTTGATGTTAATGTCCATCCCGCCAAGAGGGAGGTCCGCTTCAGGGACCCACGCAGAATAATGGAGACTCTGGATGAAGTTCTCTCAGGTCTTGCAGGTGCGAGAAAGACCTCCATTCATTTAAATCCGGAACACAGTTCAGGGACTATCGACGGAACCCGTACTCTCAGCAGGCAGCATTCCAGTCATGTCTCAGGAGAGCTTTTCGACGCTGCGCTCATGCTCCAGATGCCAGCATCAACGCTTTACGATGGAGAAAGGGACCCTTCGCAGGTATCCATTGTGCAGGTGGGAAGGTCATACCTGGTCACTGCCACCGATACCGGCATCGCCCTGATCGACCAGCATGCCGCTCATGAGAGGATACTTTACGAAACTGTCCTCGACAGCATCAGGAGTGCTGCCGGTGCAGGGAGACAGAATCTTCTGCTTCCGGAGACCGTGCGTATTGACGGTGAGGAGCTTGAGCAGCTCACGGAGTTCAGCGCGCTGCTCAGAAAGGCAGGCTTTGAGTTTCATACAGAGGGGGATACACTGGTCCTCACTGCAGTTCCTTCAGGTACATTTCACGGGATCAGCGCTCTAAGGGAGATCCTGAGATCTCTGAACGATCCAACCTCAGAGGATATGCCGATGCAGGAGAGAGTAGCTGCCGCTGCCGCCTGTGCAGGATCTGTCAAATTCGGTGACCCTCTCGCGGAAAAGGAGACCAGACATCTCGTCGACAGTCTCTTTGCCACGACAGATCCCTTCCACTGTCCTCACGGCCGCCCCACACTTATAGAGATATCATTCGATGAACTGGAGAAACGGTTTGGCAGATAGCCCTGTTATTCCTGTTCTGACTGGCTGTACGGCCTCGGGGAAGACCGGCATGCTCATAGACTTCCAATGCAGTCAAGGAGGTCTCTCGGTAGTAAGTGCCGATTCCAGACAGGTGTACTGCGGAATGAATATCGGAACTGCCAAGCCCACAGCAGATGAACTGCAGTTACTTCCGCATTCTCTCATCGACCGGATCACCCCTGCTGAAACCTTCTCCGCCGGAAGGTTCGCGGCAGAGGCGGACTTGATTCTGAGCAGCAATCGCAAGAACGACTGCCAACCTGTAGTTGCTGGCGGAACAGTCCTTTACATTCTCGCTCTCACCGGCAGGCTCGATCCCATGCCCGAGGCTGCGCCGGCTCTCAGGTCAGTACTCGAGGCCATGGAGAGGGATCGTTCCGGAACACTCTACAGGATGCTTTCCGTGATGGACCCTGACAGGGTATCGGTGCTTGGTGAACGGGATACCATCAGACTTATCAGGGCTCTGGAAATTCTTCTTCTCACAGGCAGGAGACCCTCCAGTCTCCGGCGTGGAGGTGATGCGGAGCGAAGAAAGCACTTTCGGATAGCGGCAGTTGCGATAGACCGCTCTGAACTCCGTGAGCGGATCTGGAGGAGAACCCGGAGCATGATCAGCGGAGGTCTTCTGGATGAGGTCAGCGAACTCACCGCGCAGGGCTGGGACAGGGGTAGCGCACTGGGCAGGACAATTGGATATCGGGAGGTTCTGGATTATTTCGAGGGATCGATCGATACTCTTGATGCTCTTGCAGAGACCATAGCTGCAAGTACATGGAGGCTTGCCCGAAGGCAGACAAACATGATGGGACGCATTGAGGGTCTTCAATGGATAAATGAGCGAAGTGAACTGGATATTTTTCTCCTTGGGGAGGATTGATAATGACTGAGAGGGACAGAAAAAGGGAATCCGGGAATATCCTGGAGCATATGCCGCTCGAGGAGGTGAGGATAGAGGACATCGGGCATATAGATCCACCCGCCGAATGGGATCCTGAAGTACACGAAAGGGAACCGCATGTTCCGCCGGTCCTCATCGAGGAGACCTTCCGGAACAGGGATGGGAAAGAAGAGACGGATACTGAGCTTCCGAAGTACAGCATACTGGCGCAGCACAGAAGCTTCTGGCGGAACGTCTCCAAGGGACACCTTTCCATCAAGGCGCTTGTGGTCAGAAGCGGTGA
>JAOZQW010000179.1:0-2398 GCA_029932015.1 Candidatus Fermentibacteraceae bacterium | reverse complement strand
GGAGGCGCTGCTGTTCGAGGGACTCCTCCGCAACGAACTGGTTGAGAACAGAAGCAGGCTCTCCGACCTTCTTGGTTACTCCAGGGCCAGAATAACCCAGATACTGAACCTCCTGAAGCTCCCGGAAGAGATGCGGTGCAAACTCCTGCTCACGGACAGCATAAGTGAATTCCAGCTCAGACCGCTGATCCGCGTCACTGATGTCACCCAGCAGGCGGAGATGTTCGGCAAGCTTATCGATGGCAAGCTCACCGGAAGACAGATGGCACTCTTCGCAAGCGGCAGACAGGTGACTGATCAGGTTGCCACAGAGAAGAGTACATCGGCAAAGCCGGGAGAGAGAATACCTGACATCGAGGAGCTGATAGCTTCCGATATCAGTGCGAAAGAAGCGGAAGAGCCTTCCAGCATCAGCACCGCATCGAAATCCACTAATGGAAAGAGAGGCAGGATCAACGGAGGCGGCCCCCGCCTGCACGCCATGAGGATCAATGAGCTTCTGCTCACGGTGGGGTCTCTCAGAGACAGTGGCTGGGAGATCCGCGCAAGGGAACTCGGCATTTCGGAACTGGATATCATCCTCTTCCGGGGTATCGCCCTCCTGAGATCCGGTCTCTATTCCGAGTCGATCGAAATGCTCGAGATCGCCATTGAGAATGACCAGGACAATGCACCGGCTCATTTCTATCTGGGCAGGTGTCTGAATCTCACCGGTGCTCTTCCGGCAGCGGAAGGTTACCTTCGCACCGCTCTCGAACTTGTACCAGACCATCCCGACTATCTTGTTGAGCTTGCGATCGTACTCGAAAAACTCAAACGGAATGCTGAAGCGGCGACTTTCTACAGGAGGGCCGGAGTGCTTCGAAAGAAGTTCCCTGAGGTCTCTGAGAAGTGAATGCAAGATCCCTCGCGGTAGCTGCAGCTCTCCTGCTCGCATCCTGCGCGAGAATGGTCGCTCCAGGGGGAGGTCCGATAGACGATATTCCACCCGAGGTCATCTCCGTATCGCCCCCTCCAGGACCGGCGGCGGGATTCCTGACCGAAGTGGTCATCGAATGGAGTGAGAGACTGGATGCCGCCTCTACAGCCCTGTTTCTTTATCCGGATATCCCGCATTCCATAGATGTGAGCGGTTCAAGAGTAACGGCATCGCTCGATGATTCACTTGGCTGCCGGACGCTTGTTATCCATGTGCCCAGGGATACACAGGACCGCAGGGGCAATTCGGCACTCGAATCCATGGACCTTGTCTACAGTGGTGAGGATTCACTTCCGGCAGGTCTGATAAGTATTTCACTTCAAAGACAGGGGGGCGGCACGATCTCCGATCGAACCCTTGTGGAAGTCTGGGCTGCTGATACGGATGCAGAGGCTGGCGAACTCCTGAGAAGAACGACAGCTGACTCGACCGCTACCGCAGTGATTGCCTGGCTGGATCCATCAGGGACTTATCGCCTGCTCTGCTATGAGGATCCGGACAGATCATTCGAATGGAGTTCGGAGAGGGAAGCGGGAGCCGACACGACCGTATCGTTCTTTCCCGGTAGCGATACTCTCATGGTAGGAATGACTCTGACCGTTGTTGATACTTTAGGTCCTATACTTGCCGAAACAGAGGCGCTGGACAGGTTCCATGTCAGGCTGGAGTTTACGGAAGAGGTCTCACTGGCATCATTTGCAGAGGGTTCGGTCACGATTAGCGATACATCAGGGACAGCCATCCCTGTTGCTGGTGAATGGCTCTGGGGAGGTGCGGCGAACAGGAATATCATCCTCGAGACATCAGAAGCCTGCCCGGCGGATGGCGAGTTCCCGATCACTCTTACCGGGATAGAGGATCTTCTCGGTAACCCCTCATCTCCGGATTCGATGTTCATCAATGCCACGGATTCTCTGCCTGCGGACAGCCTCAGGATACGCTCCCACTTTCCGGCTCCGGGAAGCGTCAATGCCAATCCGGCCGGACCCTATGGAATATCATTCACTTACTTCGTCGGTCTGGATGAGCTTGGCACTTTGTTCTCCCTGACCAGGGTTTCAGACAGCACGATCGTTGCAGGAGTAATCAGCCGCGTTGACGGCAGGACATTTGAATTCACACCGGAACACCAGCTCATCGGCGAGCAGCAGCATCGTTTCGACCTGTTCCCGGGTCTTTCGACAGCCTGGGGAGACTCAATGCAAACTGAGTTCTCATGGGCTTTCGTGCCGCTCTGGGGTGACGAACCCGGCTCTATATCCGGCAGCATCGGAGGGACCGGCTCAGCTCTTGTTGTTCTGCAGGTCAGCAGGACCGGAGGGGAGGGTGACGCTTCGGTGAGATACTCAACCATTCAGCCGGGTATCTACATCATTCAAGACATCCCCGCTGGAAGGTACACTATCTCGTGCTTCGTAG